>NZ_JBDOBO010000031.1:0-28772 GCF_047723935.1 Gluconobacter sp. | reverse complement strand
TGAATTCCCACCACGGGAAATCAGAACGAAATTGATCCGGATTAATGATGAAATATAAATCAACTTTCATTTGATAGATTCTGAATTATGTTTTTATGTTTCCCGATATTGATTTTATATTCATTAGGATCTCATCATGCGAATTCTACTTCCCATCCTTGCATCAGCAGCTTTGACACTCTCCGCCATGCCAGCGCATGCCGGATCTCTTCATAAGGACTGGGAATCTTTCAAAGCCCATCGGGCATTTCATCACCTGTCTGCTGACGGACAACGCGCCGTTACGGACATTCTCAAGGCACGTCAGATCCTGAGTGCCGGACAGACAGATGCGGCCATTCCGGCTCTCTACGACGCCCAGAAGCGACTGACAGCCGCAACAACGGCCAGTCAGAAGTTCCAGGCTGCAGAAAACGATCTGCACGCAGCCCCACAGCACCCACTTCCCTCAACGCATCATGCGATCTCCGGCCAGGTTGACTGGCTACCCGTAGGTGGTGAGTTCATTGCCAGCGAGACACTTGCCCCAGAGCAGAAAGCAGCCGTCGCATCTGCCAATGCTCAGCTGAAAAACGGTGATACGGATTCAGCTGCCCAGACAATGAAAGTCGTCGGCCAGAATGCGGACTTCATTCTCGCTCTTGCCCCGATTGCTCCGTTCCAGGGTGCAATCAATCGGGCAACTGTCTTCACGGAAGGTCGCCATCCGCAACAAGCTGTAGAGGCTCTGGATGAAGCTCTGGATTCCATTGTGTTCGTGTCCGAAGACTTCGTTACGACACTGGCCCCAGCAAATCCGACCAAGAAGTAAGCTCCCGCGCCCATCTAACGCGCGGAACCAGAAACAAAAAAAGGCGGCCTGCATATTTTTGCAGGCCGCCTTTTTTATACGAACACTAAGAACCGAACGCTTCAGTTCCAGAGAGAAATCGCCAATGGCAGCAAAATCTCGCTTTCCATCCGCGTCAGAAACGGCGCGACTTTTGGCGGCCAGCTTCCGGTAGCCACAGCAGCGGCCCTCTTTTCCGATCGTGCATTCATGTCTGCATAAGGCCACAGATGCGCAATGCGCGGTGTGCCCTCAAGAGAGACGAGTGTGCACGTCAGCGGCGAAACTGCTTCTCTCTCCGGCACAGCAGCTAGGAAACGTTCCTCAACATCACCCATACCATCTGCCTTGGCCTCATAGCAGCGCCATTCATAGACACTTCCATAAGAGCCCGGATCGGCGACAGGTGTGATGGCACGCCAGGATGTCACCTCCACCCGAACCAGGTTCTCATGAGGCAGGCTAGACAGGACGTCTGGACGACCATCCAAGAGTGCCTCGTAGGTATCCGCTGTCCTGAGAAGAGTAATCCGGTTCAGGCGACCTATTTCAGTCACCCATGCCCCTACCCCCTCAAGACCTGAGAGAGCAGAGACCACCTGCGGGATATGCCCAGGCTGAACGTCCAGAAAGATGGTCTCTACATAACTCATCATATCATCTCCGCTTCAGGACTTGGTCTGGGCGGCGACAAAGTTTTCCAGCCAGTGAATTGTGTAGTCACCTTTCTGGAAAGTCGGATCCGCCAGAATTTTCCGATGAAGCGGAATAACCGTTTCCACTCCATCCACCACACATTCATCCAGAGCACGCTGCATGCGGGCAATAGCTTCCTGACGCGTCGGTGCATGAACGATAAGCTTGGCGATCATGCTGTCGTAGTAAGGCGGGATGCGATAGCCAGCGTAAATGGCGCTGTCCATTCGCACACCAAGACCACCTGGTGCATGGAAAACATTGACCGTGCCCGGGCTCGGCGCAAAAGTTTCGGGGTTTTCGGCGTTGATGCGGCACTCGATCGCATGGCCGGACATCTTGATGTCCTTCTGCGTGTAGCCAAGCTTCTCACCAGCGGCGATCCGGATCTGCTCACGCACCAGATCGACACTGCACACCATTTCCGTCACCGGATGTTCCACCTGAAGGCGGGTATTCATCTCGATGAAGCAGAACTGGCCGTCCTGATACAGGAACTCAAGCGTGCCAGCATTGCGATAGCCCATGCGAGCCAGAGCCTCGGTCGAAGTCCGACCGATTTCTTCACGTTCGGCATCCGTCAGAGCCGGGGAACCGGCTTCTTCAAGCAGCTTCTGGTGACGACGCTGGAGGGAGCAGTCACGCTCGCCAAAATGCACCACGTTGCCATGGGCATCACCAAGGATCTGAAGCTCGATATGACGCGGGCGATCGAGATACTTCTCAAGATAGACCTCGTCATTGCCGAAGGCGGCACGGGCTTCTGCACGAGCTACCGACCAGGCTTCCTCGATATCATCTGCGGTCTGCGCAACCTTCATGCCGCGACCACCGCCGCCGGCAGCGGCCTTGATCAGGACCGGATAACCGACCTTCTCGGCGACTTCACGGGCAGCCTGAATATCGACCAGCGCCCCATCGGAGCCCGGCACCAGCGGCACGCCAAGCGCGCGCATGGTCGTCTTGGCGGTAATCTTGTCGCCCATCGTGCGGATATGCTCCGCCGTCGGGCCGATAAACGCCAGACCATGCTCTTCAACAGTCTCGGCGAACTCGGCATTTTCTGACAGAAAGCCATAACCCGGATGAATGGCATCCGCGCCCGTAATCATGGCAGCTGACAGAATGGCAGCGACGTTCAGATAAGAATCGCGTGCACTCGGCGGACCGATGCAGACGGCTTCATCGGCAAGACGCACATGCATTGCATCGGCGTCGGCCGTCGAATGCACGGCCACGGTTTTGATGCCCATCTCACGGCAGGCGCGCTGGATACGCAGCGCGATCTCGCCTCGATTGGCAATAAGGACTTTAGAAATCATTACTCGATGATCGCCAGAGCTTCGCCAAATTCAACAGGCTGCCCGGACTCGACAAAGAACTTTGTCAGGGTACCAGAGCGAGGAGCCTTGATCTGGTTAAAGGTTTTCATGGCTTCGATCAGCATGATCGTCTGACCGGCAGAAACGGTCTGACCTTCCTGAGCGAATGCCGGGGAAGCCGGATCCGGCGCCAGATAGGCGACACCCACCATCGGGCTTGGAACCGCACCAGGATGCTTGGCAGGATCAGCCGGAGGTGCCGCAACAGGAGCAGCGGCTGGTGCTGCGGCGGGAGCAGCAGCAACGGCTGGTGCAGCAGCCTGAACCACGTTGACGTTGCGCGCCACGCGAATGCGGCTATCAGCTTCGGAGATCTCGATTTCGGTCAGGCCGGTCTGCGTCAGAATATCGGCCAATGCCCGAATGGCATCCTTGTCCACGAGCATGCGGCTCATCCTTCGTCTTCGATCATGTCGGTTATTGCCTGAAGCGCATGCGCGTATCCCCTGACGCCGAGGCCGCAGATCACACCGATGGCGGCCTGCGAGACGTAGGTATGATGGCGGAATGGCTCCCGGCGATGAATGTTGGAAATATGAACCTCAACTATCGGCAACTCAACAGCAAGAAGCGCGTCGAGCAGGGCAATCGAGGTATGCCCATAAGCAGCAGGATTAATCACGATTCCATCAGCGCGGCCGCGACACTCCTGCACCCAGGACACAAGTTCTCCCTCACCGTTGGTCTGGCGGAAATCGATCGCGACATCGAGGCGTTCAGCAGCCTGAATACACACCTGCTCGACATCGTCGAGCGTAGCGTGACCGTAGATTCCAGGCTGGCGCAGACCCAGCATATTGAGATTCGGACCGTTCAGAACGGCAATGAGAGGACGTTTCATCTGGCCGCGCGATAGCACTTTCGGAGCCGTCATGAAAGCGTCATCGCCCTAATCCTGCCGTCTTCGGAGGGTTCAAAAGGGGGACAGGCCCATGGTTTTGTGCTAGGAAGCACGGCTCAAGCCCGTTTTCGTCCACTGGAGAAGATACCAGTCTAGTGAAATTTGCCCCGCCTGCCATTCACTCATCCCGTCGACTGTCTCCCCTGCGCAGCATGACATTTGCACTCGCGCTTGCCGGAATTGCAGGTGGAACGACTGCTCATGCAGCAGACGATTCTTCTGGTGATGCAGCGGGGACGGTCCGGACCAGCTGGGCAGCCTCTGTTCGATCCGCGCTGGCAAACCGGGCCCACAAGGCCGCGTCCTGGACCCAGCATGGCATGGCGAGCTGGTATGGGCGTCATTTCCACGGACGCCGCACCAGTAGCGGGACGATCTTCAACACAAATGATCTGACCGCCGCACACCCTTCCCTGCCGATTGGCACAAAACTGCTGGTGACGTCTGAAGATACGGGCCGTTCTGTTGTCGTTACAGTGAACGATCGCGGGCCATTCAATAGCCGCATCATCGATCTTTCACATGCGGCAGCGGCGAAGATCGGGATGCTGAACAGCGGAACTGCCCACGTCACCATTGCCCGTATGGCTGACAAGCCTGCGTCAGATGCCGCGAGCGAAGTTGCGGAAGCCGAGTCCAAGGATACGAGCGAACAAGCCATCAAGGCTGCGGGCAACCAATCTGACACCACAAAGCAGCCCATCCACCGATAATACGGCAGACGGGCTTGCGTACCCCGGTGGTTAGCGGGGTGTGTTTTCAGCCGTAACGGCTTCTGCAATCAAAGGGTCTGGTTGTGGCAGACCGGCAATCCGGGGCTGCGCCCCTTTGATGCGTTCTTCCAGCCCCGCGTTCAGCTCCGCCCCAAAGAGCACGACGTACGCACTCACAAAGAACCACATCATGATCGCCGCAACCGCCCCCAAGGGCCCGTATGTTGCGCCATAACTCGCAAAATGCGCGACATACCAGGAAAAGCCGAGCGACATTAAAACCCATAGAACGGTCGCCACTGCTGATCCGGGGAAGATCCACCGCCACTTTGCTGGCTCCCGGCTCGGGGCAAAGCGGTAGAGCATAGTTACTGCTACGAAAACGAACAGCAGCATCAAAATCGGTGCAAGCGTGTGCACAACAAGCGGTGCACCATACGATACCAGAAGATCAAACGGCGGCGGTGGTTTTCTGAAACCCAGATAACGCGGCAGATAATCCACCAGTGCAGGGGCTGCCACCATGAGCGCCAGTGTCAGCGCAGCACCAACCACGGCCATCAGGGTCGTAGCCAGAGCCGTAGCCTGGAACCTCAGGAAACCCCGGGTTTCGGTGGCGTTATACGCCATATTCAACGCGGACAGGATCGACTTCGTACTGGCTGAAGCGGACCACAACGCGACGGAAACAGAAAAAATCAGCCCGATGGTCAGAGACGTATGCGGCTGGGAAACCAGCTCGTGAATACGATTGCCAATCAGCGAATAAGCTGTGGGGGGCAGCAGATGACGCAGCACTTCAAGCTGCGGCTCAACGGTCTGCAGATCAAACGCCAGACCATAAAGCGAGATCAGGCTAGATATGGCCGGAAAGAGAGAGAGCGTGGCATAAAACGCGCAGCCCGCAGCAGAAAGGGACGTCTGGGACGATCCTACTTCCGAGAAGACCTGGCGCAGGACAATCTTCCACCCTGCCCTGGGCATACTCAGAGGGGAGTTCGCTCCCGTACCCGGGGCATCAGGACCAAGTTCACGCGCCTTGCGAATATCTTCTTCGCTGGGTTCAGGCGCCAGTTCATGGACACGTTGGATGTCCTGGTGGATTTTTTTCCGGTCAGGCTCCGAAGGTGCGTCTGGCGCTGGACCGGAAGCTGACGCAGAATCGGGAAATAAGCTCACTCAGGGGTCCTCGGCAGTTCCTGTTATGGGCAACAGGCGAGATTAAGTCGTTCCGTTCTCGAGATCGACAGAACCTAGCATACGCAGAAATCACCTTCTGCGTTCCGAATTTGCCCTGATTTCACTCCCCTCAATATTTCCAAAACACAAATAATGCAAAATTAGCTCTTGCAACGGCGGGGCTTTGGTTTCATACGCCCCGTCACGCAGCAACGCACGTGCCACTGGCCCTCTCGAGGTTACGCAACGACGTCAAGCGTTCTGGCCTTCCGGGTCCCGCTTCTTTTGGGTCCCCGCTATTCGCTGGTCCGTTCGACCGTTTCGCAACACACTCGCAGGGTGTCACTGTTCCCTGACGAGTCCGGTTCTGGGAAAGAGTGTCATGACTCCCAAAATCACCCGTTTTCTTGCCGAGCAGCAGCCGGCAACCCCTTGCCTCGTCGTTGATCTCGATGTTGTGGAAAGCAACTATCGTGCCCTTCACGACGCCTTACCAACTGGCAAGATCTATTACGCCATCAAGGCTAACCCGGCGCCATCCATCCTGAAGCGCCTTGTCGCTCTGGGTTCCTCCTTCGATGCGGCATCGCTTGAAGAAATCCGGATGTGCCTTGATGCTGGCGCTACCCCGGATCGCATCTCCTACGGCAATACGCTCAAGAAGGTGAGTGCCATCCGGGAAGCCCGCGACATGGGCATCGATCTCTTCGTGCTGGACAGCATGGAAGAGCTGGAAAAGATTGCCGAGAACGCACCAGGCGCCCGTGTCTTCTGCCGTCTGGCCGTTGAGAACGAAGGCGCTGACTGGCCGCTGTCGCGCAAGTTCGGCACAACAATTGCCCACGCCCGCGACCTGATGATCCGCGCGCGCGATCTGGGCCTGCATCCCTATGGCCTCTCGTTCCATGTCGGAAGCCAGCAGACGGGTATCGCCGCCTACCAGCACGCTATTGCTACGGCCGCACGCCTCTATCATGAGCTGCGCGCGGAAGGCCTTGACCTTCAGATGATCAATCTGGGCGGCGGCTTCCCAACCCATTATCGGGAAGACATTCCGTCTGTGCAGGAATTTGGCGCCGCCATTCAGGCCGCTCTCCGCGAGCACTTTCCTGACGAGCAGCCAGAAGTTCTGCTGGAACCGGGCCGATATATGGTCGGTCAGGCCGGTGTAGTGTCGAGCGAGGTCATTCTTGTGAGCCGTCGTGGCGGTGCAGAAACAGACCCACGCTGGGTCTATCTGGACATCGGGCGCTTCGGTGGCCTCGCGGAGACGGAAGGTGAAGCCATTCGCTACACATTCCGCACGTCTCGCGACGACACAGACAGCTCACGTTCCCCCTGCGTCGTGGCAGGACCAAGCTGCGATGGTGTCGATATTCTCTATGAGAAGAACCGCATCCCGCTGCCGAACAGCCTAAAGTCTGGAGATCGCATCGAAATCCTGGCGACTGGCGCTTATGTTTCGACCTACTGCTCCGTCGGGTTCAATGGTTTTCCGCCTCTGACCGAGCACTATATCTAAGTTGCTTCTGATTGGGGGTGGCACAGACCATCCCCGAAAAAAGCCTTGTCTACTCCCTCAGGCCTTGTGTCCTAATGTGTCACCCCCATCTCCAAGGGGGTAGCAAAAGGACCGCACCATGAAACTCAGCGCACGTAATCAGCTCAAAGGTCAGATTACATAGATCGTAAAAGGCGCAACGACGTCTCACATCACGATCGACGTCAACGGGACGATTATTACAAGTGCCATCACCAATGAAGCTGTTGAGGAACTGTCACTGACAGCGGGCAAGGAAGCCTATGCCGTTATCAAGGCTTCCAGCGTCATGGTCGGCGTGGACTGAGCCCACGCACCTACTTGGCCCAGACTTCACTCAGATTGCAGGGCAGTCTGGTGAGGTCTGACCGCTTTTAAATCCAAGCCCTGCAGGCTGTGGTATTTCGTCTCTTGCAGATTTCAGCAGAATTCAGTGCAGGGTACGTCCCGCCCAGGCCTGAGGGATATCCCGTGGCCAAAGAACCCGCATTTCAGCCGGATGAATCTTTTTCCATCGTGCCAGAGATGACAAAGCTCCGGCCCCTGCCGTCTTGCGCTCATGCCGCGGAAGCCAATGACCGATCCCAGCCATACAGTCTGAAATCAGGGCGAGAGCCGTGACAATGTAACCCTGCATCAGTCGCTCGGGAAAAAGGTCGGCGAGAAGGTGGAAGACTTCCTTCTGGCCATCATTCTGCACGGTCTGGATCCCTTGGAGAAAGCGCTCCTCCATGGCAGTCAGCCCCTGAGAGCCCGGCGGATTGATATCCAGCACCGGCTGCCCGGCTTCTCTCAGATGCTGGGCGGCATCCTCGAACGCGCGCTCCGCGGCATCGAGAACAGGACGGAAAGATGCCGGAAACATGCCATCCGTCGTGCGGGTTTCATGGCAGTACGGCAGGCGGTATCGGCTGACCAGACACCGGATACTCCAGAGTGCCAGTCTTTCGCAGCAGCACAGGTCAGACAGGAAAAGCGGTGTCCGTGTCATGATCAATC
Organism: Gluconobacter sp.; assembly: GCF_047723935.1. Lineage (NCBI taxonomy): Bacteria > Pseudomonadati > Pseudomonadota > Alphaproteobacteria > Acetobacterales > Acetobacteraceae > Gluconobacter > Gluconobacter sp. The sequence continues at coordinate 20,533 of NZ_JBDOBO010000031.1, read as the reverse complement.
TCCGAATCAGCAGAACCAGAGACACTCTAATTGAGAATGATTTGCAATATCAAACTAAAAATGCGTGACCGCACGCTTGTGGTACGAAAAAAATGCTCACTGCCCTCTCCTGGAAAGAGGACAGCAACACTCTGATTTTCAAAAAGAAAGAGAATGCCCGGCAAGAGTCAGACGTACTCGCCAGGAAATAGATCAGTGCTTGTGACCGCAAGACCCATGATCGTGATGATGATGATCGTGCCCGTGATCGTCATCGCTTATCCGGGGAGCGACCTGACAGTGATGGCAGGCCACCCATTCGGCGTCACCATCCAGATAATGCTCTTTCTTCCAGACGGGCACCCGGTGCTTGATCTCGTCGATGATATAACGACAGGCCCGGAACGCCGCATCGCGATGAGGCGCAGACACGCCGATCCAGACGGCAACATCCCCAACCCGTAGTGTTCCCGTCCGGTGCATGGCGACAGCATGGCTGATTTCAAATCGAGCCAATGCTTCTTCAATAATCCGCGCACCCTCTTTTTCTGCGAGAGCAGCGTAGGATTCATATTCCAGACCATCCACTGGACGGCCCTCGTTGCTATTGCGAACCCAGCCTTCAAAAGTGCAGAAGCCACCAGCTTCAGCCAGATGTAAGCCCTCTCGCAGCATGTTCAGATCGACTGGCGCATCAGCCATCAGAAAATGGGTCATCCGCCCGTCACCGGCGGAATGAACACAACGTGGTCCCCGCTCTTCAGAGGCTGCGTCCAAGGTGCGAAATCTCCATTCAAGGCGACCCGCAGGCGATCAGCCTCAAACGGAAAGCCATATTTTTCTTTCAATTGCTCATAAAGCGGGCCAACGGTTCCGAAATGCGTTTCCACAGTTTCGGTCTTCTGCCCTGCGAGTTCACGCATCTGAGCAAAATATTCCACATCGAGGCGGATCATCTGTCCTCCCAATCGCCGTGAGACGCTTGCACGCTCTTCCGGAGTATTGATGTTATCCAGAGCACCAACTGTCTGCGGAGAAAGCAGTAGCGTCCGGCTATTGATAAGAAGCTTGCGAGGGCATTTCCGCCCCCCTTCGACCTGACGCGCCAGAGCGTCCAGCGCTTCCGGCTCCCAGATCGCACAGAGAGGTTCTGGCAGCCCATCATGTTCACTGCGATAGGCTACCGCAACATGCTGATCATCCCGGGCAGCAATCAGAGCTTCAAGCGTAACCTGATCAAGAAGCGGCAGATCACACGCCAGAACCAACCAGGCGGCCTCTGGGCAAGCCTGATGCGCGGACAGGAGGCCCGCAGCGGGACCGTCTACTGTGACCGCGTCAACAATCTGAGGAAACTGCGCCCGCAGCGGGTCCTCTTTCTGTACCGGACGCACGGAAACAAAACAGCGCTCAACAAGGGGAGAGAGCGCCTCAAACCCAACCTGCAACTGGGGCGCTCCGTGATAGGACAGTTCAGCCTTGTCCTGCCCCATCCGAGCACTGACGCCACCCGCCAGAACCAGACCGTAAAGCGGCCTCATGCTTCAATCCGCTGGAAGTCACGCTTTCCACCGGCCTTCCCCATAAGCTTCACTTCGCGAATGACCATGTCATGAGACAGAGCCTTACACATGTCATAGATCGTCAGAGCAGCAACGGAGGCACCCGTCAGGGCTTCCATTTCCACGCCTGTCTTGCCCAGGCAGGACACGCGGCAGTCGATGACAGCTTCATCGCCCTCCATCGTGATTTCCACACGACATCCGTTCAGGGATAGGGGATGACACAGCGGAATCAACTGGGACGTCGCTTTCACACCCATGACACCCGCAATCTGAGCAACAGTCAAAACCGCGCCCTTCTTGGTCATGAATCCGGCATCACTTAGCGTCTGCGCAACGTCCCGGGGAAAGAGAACACGGGCCTGAGCATGAGCCGTGCGGTCTGTCACGGTCTTACCGCTTACATCCACCATGCGCGGATCTTCACCACGTTCATCAACATGAGTGAGCGTTTTCATCCGTCCTGACCTCCCGATCTAACCACCGATATAATTCATTTCTATCCGACGTTTCGTCGGAGATACCTCACCGGCGGTTCGTTCTTCACTGTACCTGTCGGTACGCATCCGCCACACCGAAGCCAGACGTTCGCGTAAAGCCTCTTCATCCGCCCCGCTGCGAAGAAGTGACCGCAGGTCTGTCCCTTCCGAAGCGAAAAGGCACGTATAGATCTGCCCGTCCGACGACAGCCGCGCCCGTGAACAATCCCCACAGAACGGAGCGGTGACGGAAGAAATGAACCCAATCTCTCCCGCACCATCCTGATACCGATACCGACGCGCAACCTCACCCTGATACTGCGCGCCTAATGGCTCAAGCGGCCAGAGAGCATTCAACCGCTCGACCAGTTCGCGGGACGGGACGACTTCACCCAGTTCCCAGTGATTCCGCGTGCCCACGTCCATATATTCAATAAAGCGCACAATGACGCCTGTATGACGAAAGCGGGCGGCAAGAGCCTCCACACCATCATCATTTACACCTCGCTGCACGACGGTGTTCAGCTTGACACCACCGGGGAATGACAACGCCTGTGCATTTTCGATCGCACGTAGCACCGGCTCCAGCTGCGCCCTACCACCGCTCATTCGTGCAAACACAGCCGGATCAAGACTATCCAGGCTCACGGTAATGCGCCCCAGCCCCGCATCTTTCAGGGACTGCGCGTGACGATCAAGCAGAACACCATTGGTCGTAAGTGCCACATCTTCGACGCCCGGTATCTCCACCAGTCTGCGAACCAGAGATACCAAATCAGGCCGAAGGAGAGGCTCGCCGCCCGTCAGGCGCAACTTGGTCACGCCTAGGGAAACCGCCGCCCGTGCCACCTGAACGATCTCGTCAAAGCTCAGACGTTCTTTAGGCTCCAGAAAGCGGAAATGTTCATGATACGTGGCTTCCGGCATGCAGTAAGGGCACCGGAAATTACAACGGTCCATCACCGAAATCCGCAAATCGTGCAGAGGACGATTGAACCGGTCCCGAACAAATCTGTCAGTCGTGCTACCAGCCATGGAACACAGCATATGAGCCCGCAGACGCAATGCCCTCTCCGGCGGCCAGCTCTACAAATCCATCGGTTGCCGCGAGAAAACTGAAATCACCGGATGTCGGCATCGGATAGGGTGTGGCCAATGCCTGTCCCGAGCCATCATGCTGAACACGAACAGGCAGATAACGGGTCAATGTTGAAGCGCGTGCAGCATCGGCTTCCAGCTTCACGGTATAGGTTTCTGGCCGAGCCACACCCTGCCCTGCCAAAAGCATGGGAATGACATACCGTGTAGCACAGCAGGTTGCCGAGACAGGATTGCCGGGCAAACCAAAAACGCGCTGTCCCTCAGGGCCAACACCAAACCAGAGCGGCTTGCCCGGCCGTTGCGCGACCTTATGGAAAACCCGCTCCACACCCAGTTTCATCAAAGCTTTGGGCACATGATCGAACTGCCCCATCGAGACGCCACCACTCAGGATTAACACCTCATGTCGGGCAAGCTGCTTTTCCAGAGCCAGCATGGTTTCAGCCAGATCATCGGGGACAACAGAGCGTTCAAGGCGAGTAAACCCTCTGGACGCCAGCGCTCCTGTCAGGGCGTATTCATTTGAACGGCGAATTTCCCAACTCTGAACCGTCGAGCCGACATCGACCAGTTCATCGCCCGTGGAAATAATCCCGATCGAAGGCACGCTGGACACTTCAACGGTCGGATATCCATTTCCTGCCAGCACGGCCAAAGCCGGTCCATTCAGACGCAAGCCTGGCTTCAGGAGTTCATGTCCCGCCTTGCAGTCTGAGCCCTTCAGATGGATGAACTGGCCTTTCTGCGGCTCGTACCCCGCCTCAAAGTGCACCCGCTGACCGTCCCGGATCAATCGCTCGACGGGGACAACGGTATCCGCCCCTTCCGGCAAGACAGCTCCCGTCATGACATCAAGGCAGGTCGCCCCATCGGGCAAAGGCCGCGCGGGCACCCCAGCACGCTGCACGCCATGACAACCCAGCACTACGCCTGTGCCGTAGCGATAGGCCATACCATCCATCATGACCCGGTCATAAGGAGGCTGATCACGTTCGGCATGGACGCTCTGTTGCAGGATGCGGCCGGAAGCCTCGGCCAACGGAACGTGTTCTGTTCCAAAATGACCTGCATATCCGAGGACGAGGTCCACGGCTTGTGCGACGCTCAGGAGTTCGACCAATTTCTGCTCCATTGATGATCCGTGCCGGAGTCCGTTCCTGCCGATATAGACCCAATGCGGTCCTGATCAACTCCCCAGCGTGACAGGCTATGTCACAAGCGCATTTGGGATTAGTCTCATGGTCCCATAAAGGAAAGGATATTTCATGATTGGGTCGGACGGGCTTGTTCCTCTTCCCCAGTGGCCAGACTATGGCCTGACAGACGATCTCCTCCCTTACCTGGAGATATGGCTGGCACAGGGGAAAGAGGTAGCCCTTGCTACGCTGGTGTCAATCACCGGATCGTCTCCTCGCCCCCTTGGCAGTGAAATGGCCATTTCCAGTGCGGGAGACGTGCAAGGCTATGTGTCTGGCGGATGCGTGGAAGCAGCGGTGGCCGCAGTAGCCCTGCAATGCCTGAAAGACCGCCAGCCCAGATCTCTGGATTATGGCGCAGGCAGCCCGGTTCTGGATATTCAATTAACCTGTGGTGGCAGGATTGGCATTTTCGTTCGGCCCATTGCGAACCTTGCCGCTTATGTTGTTGCGCTCCGTCAGGCGAGAGAAGCCCGTCAGGCCATCATCGTCCAAACTGATCTCGAAACCGGCGAGATGCAGGTTTCGCCTTCAGCTGTGCAAACCCAAGGTAATCTGTTCGTGCGGCGACATATGCCACCGATTCGACTGATTGTCGCAGGGGGAGATCCGGTGACACTGGCTCTTTTAAAGCTAGCCCCTCAGTTCGGGGTTGAGCCTTTCTTGCTGCGCCCACTGGGTCCTGCGCTTCCGCCGGAAGGATTGGCGCCGGAGTGCTACGATCGTCGCTATCTGGACGAGGCTCTGCATGATTTGCGCCTGGATGCCTGGAGTGCAGTTTACGCTCTGACCCACGATGCTCACACTGATCTGGCCATTGCCTCGAAGGCCCTGAAATCCGACGCCTTCTGCGTTGGGATTCTGGGCAGCCGACGCAAAATCTCCAACCGGCTTGCTGCATTACACGCAGCCGGCGTCACTGAAGAAGATCTGGAGAAACTGCACCTGCCCGCAGGGATGGACATCAACGCACGTAATCCAATGCAGATCGCTCTGTCCATTTTGTCCCAGATCACAGCGAACCGCCCAGCATAATGCCTCATGACGCAGTTCTTCTCGCCGCGGGCGGCAGCACGAGACTGAAGCGTCCCAAGCAGTTGCTCACCCGTCAGGGCACACCGCTTGTCCGGTACGTTGCAGAACTTCTCTTGAGCACATCTCCGGACCGATTGGTCATCATCACCGGAGGCTCCGCCGAAGCCGTCGCTTTAGCCCTTCACGGGCTCCCTGTGGACATATGCTACAACCCGCTTTGGAACACCGGTTTGGCGAGTTCCATTCAATGCGCAGCACGAGCTTTGAGTAGACGGGACAGGTCAATTCTCATCGCGGGAACAGACCAGCCGAGGCTATCTCTGCCACACCTGCTCCGGCTGAGGGACACCCTCCCAGCCAATGCGAATGTCGTCACACAGTACAAAAAAGGCGCGATGGGGATCCCGGTTCGCATGTCTGCCACCACATTAGCCAAGGCCCCCGAACTCAGTGGGGACAAGGGATTTCGGGACCTGTGGGCAGACCTACCACCAAAAAAAATCGAGGACCCCGAATTGCTCGAAGACCTCGATACTCCTGATCAAATGGCCGAAGCCGTCAAGGCAGGGTGGATTGATCCGCCTACCTGACGTCTCAGATCAGCTTCGTGCGTATACGTCTTCGATACGAACGATATCATCTTCCCCAAGATAAGGACCGGACTGAACTTCAATCAGGGTCAAAGGGATCTTGCCCGGATTTTCCAACCGGTGCACACAGCCCAACGGCAGATAGATGCTTTCGTTTTCACGAACCATCACCAGGTCCTCATCCCGTGTCACCATAGCGGTTCCACCAACAACAACCCAGTGCTCCGCACGATGAAAGTGTTTCTGCAATGAGAGCTTTGCCCCTGGCTCCACCACGATGCGCTTGACCTGGAAACGGTCCGCCTGAATGAGGCTTTCATAGAAGCCCCATGGACGATAGCACCGGTTATGCGCGACCGCTTCCTTGCGCCCTGCCTGTACCAGGCGGGTTACCATATGCTTCACGTCCTGAGCGCGATCGCGATGCGAGACCATGACCGCATCCGGTGTCACCACCACAATCAGATCATCCACACCCGCAACGGTGGCAATGATACCATCAGAGCGGACGTAACAGTTCCGCGCATCGTCCAGGAAAACGTCACCAAAGGTTGCATTTCCCTCAGCGTCCTTGGGCGTCAGGTCCCAGAGAGCATCCCAGCTTCCGATGTCCGACCACCCGAAATTGCCCGGAACGACTGCCGCAAGCTTGGTACGTTCTGCAATGGCATAATCAACAGAGATATCAGGCGCAGCTGCAAAGCTTTCTTCTTCCAGCCGTTCGAAATCCATATCCGTATGGCGCTTGCGAACTGCTTCCCCGACGGTTTCGTAAATCCGTGGCTCGTATTGTTCCGTCTCTTTCAGGAATACGCTGGCCTTTGCAAAGAACATACCCGAGTTCCAGAGATATTTCTCGGACTGAATGAGTTCTTCGGCTTGGGCAGGCTGCGGTTTCTCAATGAAACGGGACACGCCATAAACGCCCTGTACATCGGCAAGCTCGGAGCCAACTTCAATGTACCCGTACCCCGTCTCGGGGCGCGTCGGTTTCATTCCAAACGTCACGATCCGACCCGCATCAGCAGCCTTCAGGGCATTTTTCAAAGACTCCTGAAGCGCTTTCTCATCAGTAATCGCAGCGTCGGCCGCCATGATCCAGAGAATGGCATCCGGGTTCTGCTCTGCAACCATGAAAGCAGCAGCCGCGATGGCAGGGGCTGAATTCCGGCCGACCGGCTCGAGAACGATTTTCGGCTTCCGAATTCCAGCATCGCGCAGTTGTTCGGCGACGATGAAACGATGCTCCGAATTACAGATCACGACCGGATCGGCAAAGCCTGCGGCCCGGCCGCGCAGGGCCGTTTCCTGAATGAGGGTCTTGTCGCTAAGCAGGGGCCAGAACTGCTTCGGATAGCTCTTGCGGGAAACCGGCCAGAGGCGGCTTCCGGACCCACCAGACAGAATCACTGGGACGACGTTCTGAACCATGAAGCAGATATTCTTCCATCAGTTGATGAAGTAGCCACGCACGTCCGCAGCCATATTTGCAGACGATTTTACAGAGGCTGAGGAGCGTTGCCAATCGCACCACACGTGAAGAACGCTGAAGATGCCCGAAAGTCCATACGGTCACAACGCGACAAAAATAAGATCAAAAAATCAAAAATTGAAACAGCGCCAAACATCGACGTTTTACGTACAGAAGGGAAAAGCCTCTAATTCTGACGAACAACATCTCTTATATAGAAAACATACGTTTCTTCAGTGCTGCCAGCTCCTGTGATACATCTTAACACCGCCCGAAACATACAATTATCCTCTCAACCAGCTTCAACGGGCGGGCGAGAAGATGGATGATGTCTTTGCCAGTGCTCTTCCAACGCCAATCGTTCGTAATGAAGCTTCTGTCGCATCCAGTGCAGCATGCCAGAAAGTGTCACGATAACGATGCCCACGAACGTCCAGTTATCCAGAGGCTGATGGAAAAGGAGGTAGCTGAATGCAACCGCCCAAAGCATCTGACTGTACTGGGGCAAGGCAACCCGGTTAGCCGGTGCCAGAGCCGTTGCCATCATCATGAAGAGCTGACCAAGAGCCGCCAGGAAGCCGTATCCGAACAGAAGCGCCCAGTTTCCAGCACCATGTGGCCAGGTGGCGTGCGCCAGCATCAAAAGACCATCGCCGACCAAGGGACCAAACAGACTTGATCCGAACAGGGACAGCCGGGCGCTCTGATTGCCTGCCAGTCGGTAGGCAATCACACTGGCAGCGTTGGCCATTGCTGCGATCACGGCACAGAGGTGGCCAAGATGAAATGCCCGAACGCCTGGCCGCAGAACGATCAGGACCCCGAGGAATCCCACACCGACTGAGAGCCAGGTCCACCCTGAGACCTTTTCTTTCAGAATTCCGACGGAAATCAGGGTCACGAAAAATGGCATCAGAAACATAAGCGACAGTGCTTCTGGCATCGGCAGCAGCATAAAAGCCATGACACTGGAAGCCGTGGACACAAATGTCGCAAACGCACGCAACAGCCACATGGACGGGCGATCCGTCGCGAAAATATCGGCGTAAGATTCCTGCGGTTTCCTGATGAAGGGCAGGATCAGAAACCCAAAAACACCGCCAGAAAAAGCAACTTCAAATGGGTCCAGTTGCCCGGCAAGGCCTTTGGAACAGGCATCGCTGATGGAAAAAAGAGCAAAGGCTGCGAAAGACAACATCATGCCTGATGAGAGGAACTTCAGATTCATCCGATGAGTCTCCACGCATTCCGGACCGTCATTATGGCCCGCAGACTATGGAGACCTCATCGCCCTCGCAGTCAATGTGACAAAATATCAAAAATTAGGCTGCATAATCCTGATGAGCAGGCGGCACAGCCAAAAGATGCTGTAGCCCAACCTCCAACGGCATCGGGTTAACGCCCAGGCGATCCTTCATCGGAGCAATGTCGAAGTCCTTGTCTTCCAACAGACGCCGAATCTCTTCTGGCGCAATTGTGGGCAGCTTCGGAACGTGACGCATGATGTGAGCAGCGGCGATCAGAAACCACGCAGGAAGCGAGATGATCGGGCGCCCACCCAGGCCTGAAAAATAGAGAATCATCCGAACAAATGTCCGGTAAGGAACAGCATTCGGGCCGGCAATGACAAAAACCTCTGGCCCGCTGACTTTTCCACCCAGAATCAGATCAATGGCTGCAATAACGCAGCGCGTGACATCCTGCTGATTGATGGGTTGAACCAGCGAACGTCCACCACCTGGAAGCGGAACAATCGGCAGGCGCTCAAGAAGGCGCGCAAGCCGCTGCACATTGTCCTCTCCTTGAGCACCATAAATCATCGTCGGGTGCAGGAGAATGGAAGGACGGCCATCTGCCTTGAGGGCCGCTTCACCTGCCAGCACTCCACGACCATGATCATCCAGCCAACGTGTAAACTTGCGGGTGCTGCCAAGGGCAACAACCGGCGCGCTTGTCGCAACCAGAATGGCTGGAAGATGACGCGCATGAGCTGTATTCACGACAACGTCCGCCTGCTCCAAAGCGATTGGAAGAGCAACCGGATCTGTCAGATCGGCCTGCCTTACAGCTGTGCACATCTCTGCAAGATCAGGAGCCAGTTTTCCTCGGCTCCGCACGACAGCGATGACACTGTGCCCCTGATTAATCAGCTGACGACAGAGCGCCGAGCCTGAACGACCACTGGCGCCAATAACGCAGATCGTAGACGTACTGGCGCTTTGCTTCACTGGACTGTCACCTTGAGGTTGTCAGGCGACATCAAGGTCATGGCTGCCGTAGGCGACGATGCTATGGCGGCCAATGCCGTCAGCGTGAGAGGCGGCTTCGGACTCAAAGTGATCGACAGGGTCCGATTATTGGGGGTCGCAAAATAATCAGGCAGAGCCGCCAAAGCGGGATACGGGGACAGCCCCATCTCCATTCCCTGCGCGAGAACAGTTCTTGCCTGATCCTGAGCTGCACCGTCCAGAGGACGTCCTGCATTCAGGGACGGAAGAGATTGGACCAGGCGATCACCATGCAAAGTGAGGGTCACTTGCGCCAGCTGAATGGCATCATGCGGATTTTTGACTGTTCCAACCTTGAGCTGCTGATCCGAAGGACCAAGCAAATTCATGGTGAAGTGAGCTTCAGTAAAATCTGGAACGTTCAAAACACCCTGAACGTGCAGATCACCGGTCTGAGCGCTCCGCTCCTGTGTATATTTCAGGGTCGACGAATGCCCATCAATATGGACTGGCACCTTGTCGCCTGAAGAGTGCGTATGGAACCCCTCGCCTTCAAAAACTGTCGTGTCTTTGCCGCTTTTACGCGTTCCCGTGCCGATCAGCGTGTCCATGCTGAACGTTCTGTCTGCTGAAATAATCTGCGCACCGCTCAGCTTCATGCTTTCAAGAGGTGGCAGGGCATAGGCGGCCCCCTCATTTCCCGCCTGCTCGTAGGCAATCCGGGTAGCGAGTTCAGGCTGGCGGAGCTGGAAGTTTTTCAAAGACATCTGCACCGACATGGCACGAGGCGTTCCGTCAGGCTGAAGCGTTGTACGCGACGCAATGGCAAGGCCGTTCTGGATAATGACCGTTGTCGTACGCCCTGGGCCGTAACCATTAATCTGAATGGAGTCAGACGTCAGACTATTGAAGTGCATGCTGTTCGGCTGAAGAACCTGTGAAAGGTTCTGCGCCGACAGATGATCAATATAACCGCGTTCCAGATTGAGATGACCAAGATCAAGCGACTCCAGACCGCTTTTCCCTGCCGGAGGCGGCGGCGTCACCAGATGGTTCAGGGTCACGGAGTGAGCCCGGATAACCGCCGTCGGTGTTTGAAGAGACGGGTCAACCATATCCATATGAGACAACGTCAGACCACCGTCCGGTGTCGGAATAGGGTGACCAAGGCGTAAGGTCCGCGCCCGGAATGTCATGTTGCCATTCTGAAGGACGACGTCTGTCAGGAGCGCTCCACGGGCCAGAATGGCGGGGCGTGCGGCGGAATAGCTCAGGGTTGCCCCAACAGGGAGGGAGGCACGGAACCGGGAAATCCCCCGATCAAGCGCGACAGAGGCTGCGTGATGGATACCAATCGCGCTCATTCCTGCGATGACTGCGAGCAGGCTCGTTGTGAGCCAAGGGCGTTTCACGTTGTTTTTCCTGTTTTTCATCGACACCCGGGACAGGAAGATGCGGTCCCTGAATTGAGTGCAGGATACCATTCCGGGCGCTCGGGGCAAATCAGCTATCAAAAAATTACGGTATTATGGTACCTCATACCCTAAAATGGCCGGAAACCGGGCCGAATCAGCCATCATGATTCCAAAAGATGACTTGACGGAAAGGCGCGAGCCCGCAATAAGGCCGCACCTGATCCGCTTTCCAGACAGCGTCATCCTCTCCTGAGGGTGTCTCTGTTCATGAGAGCGCCATCCACGGCGCGGCCCTGTCGCGCCCCAAGCTGGAATGTCACTAATGAAGACCACACGTTCGCTGAAGCCGGCGGAGGTGACGAAGAACTGGGTGCTGATCGACGCCGAAGGGCTCGTTCTCGGCCGTCTCGCCACCATCATCGCTACTCGTCTCCGCGGCAAGCACAAGCCGCAGTTCACCCCGCACGTCGACTGCGGTGACAACATTGTTGTCATCAACGCAGAAAAGATCGCTCTGACGGGTAACAAGTTCGGCCAGAAGCTCTTCCATTACCACACGGGTCATCCGGGTGGCATCAAGGAGCGCACCATCACGCAGCGTCTCACGGGCAAGAACCCGGGTCACGTTGTCGAGAAGGCTGTTGAGCGCATGATCACGCGCGGCCCGCTGCAGCGTGCTCAGATGAAGCACCTTTATGTTTACGCTGGTTCCGAGCACCCGCATGACGGCCAGAAGCCTGTCAAGCTGGACGTGGCTGCCCTGAACCGCAAGAACACAATCTCACACGAGTCGTAAGGCCTGACCATGTCCGAGACCCAAGAGCGCACCGGCACGCTGCAGGACCTTGCGAGCGTTGCTCCTGCCGTTACCTCCAACGCTGCCCCGGTTCACGAAGTCAAGCGTGACGCCCAGGGCCGTTCCTACGCAACCGGCCGTCGTAAGGACGCCGTGGCCCGCGTATGGATCAAGCCTGGCAAGGGTGACATCATCGTCAACGGCCGTCCGGTCACGACGTATTTTGCCCGTCCGGTTCTGCGCATGCTTCTGACGCAGCCGTTCCTGATCGCTGACCGCTACAACCAGTTCGACGTGTATTGCACAGTCGCTGGTGGTGGTCTGTCCGGCCAGGCTGGTGCAGTTCGTCACGGTATCTCCCGTGCACTGACGCACTACGAGCCGAGCCTGCGCGGCATCCTGAAGGCTGCTGGCTTCCTGACGCGTGACAGCCGTATTGTCGAGCGTAAGAAGTACGGCCGTGCGAAGGCACGTCGTTCCTTCCAGTTCTCGAAGCGCTGATCCGTCAGCTTTTCGAAGCTTTGGAGAAACCCCGGTCACTCTGTGGCCGGGGTTTTTTCATGCCTGAGGCGCAAACTTTAATTTCTATCAGAAAGTAAATTTGGAAATAATATTTCCCTATCGCCTCTCCCCAACTCCTGTGGCAGAGTGCCCCGCACGTTTATCAGAGTAGCTTGCGGAAGTTCTTTTCATGACGACCTTCACTATTGAAAAAACCGAAACCCCGATGGACCCGGCTCATCGCGCGCAGCTTCTTGTCAGCCCGGCTTTCGGTCGCGTTTTCACTGATCATATGGCGACCATTCGCTATACGAGCGAAAAAGGCTGGCACGACGCAAAAATTACAGCGCGCCGCCCCTTGAGCATCGACCCGGCATCCACAGTCCTGCACTACGGACAGGAAATTTTCGAGGGCATGAAAGCCTACCGGGAAGCTGATGGTCATATCGCGACGTTCCGTCCGCAAGCCAACGCAGCCCGTTTCGCAGCCTCCGCCCGCCGGATGGGCATGGCTGAGCTACCCGAAGACCTTTTCATTCAGGCCGTTGATGAACTTGTCCGTATCGACCAGGACTGGGTTCCGGCTGGTGAAGGACAAAGCCTTTATCTTCGCCCCTTCATGATCTCCAATGAGGTGTTCCTCGGCGTAAAGCCTGCAAGCGAATACCTGTTCATTGTCATCGCCTGCCCGGTAGGCGCCTATTTCAGCGCAGGCTGCGTTTCTGTCTGGGTTTCTGAGTTCTACACCCGAGCAGCGATTGGTGGCACGGGCGAAGCCAAGTGCGGCGGCAACTATGCCGGCAGCCTTGTTGCTCAGGCCGAAGCCAAGGAGAAAGGCTGCGATCAGGTTCTGTTCCTCGATGCCCGTGAACGCCGCTACGTTGAAGAAATGGGCGGCATGAACGTGATGTTCGTGCGCAACGACGGCAAGATCGTCACGCCTCCCCTCGGAGGCACCATTCTACGCGGCATCACCCGTGACAGCCTGATCAGACTGGCTGCCGACAATGGCATCGAAGTCATCGAAGAACCCGTTGAAATCGACGAGATCTTCACAGGAGCCGCATCCGGGAAATACACCGAAGCCTTCGCCTGCGGCACTGCTGCGGTGCTTTCACCCGTTGGCAAGCTGGTTCGTCCTTCCGGAGAAGCCGTGTTTGGCGACGGCGAGACGCCGGGTCCGGTAGCAACCAAACTGAAGAAAATTTTGACCGATCTTCAGGGCGGCCGCACCAATGATGCCCATGGCTGGGTGCATCGCATCGTCTGACGACAAAAAACTCCTGTCAGTTCAATACTGACAGGAGTTTTTACAGCTTTGACAACCACAGATCAGGCTTTTAGCTTCTGATCGGCATCAAATACGGATTGCGCAGTCACACGTCCGAAAGAACGCACCCAAACCCGTAATGGGCTTTAGTCATGCAATATTTTTAAGAGAGATTGCTGGGGCGAATGACGGGGATCGAACCCGCGACAACCGGTACCACAAACCGGCGCTCTTTTCCTCAACAAATCAAAGAGTTATCTCTTTAGAACCTTATGTGACGCTGCGTCAGTGACGCTCAATCATGCCTTTGAAGATCATTGCAAGGTCTCCGCTTGTTAGCAAGTCAGATGTCTAATCTTGCCCTGCTGGGCTTCATAAGTGAGGCCGATTTTATTCAGTGAAGAGCCATTCCCCACTGACAATTGAGGCACACATGAACTTCCTGTAATCTTTAGTGGTCTCTCAGGCACCCAATGGCCGCACCAAGGACCGGACAACGCCCTCACCTGCTTCCGTGAGTTTCCAGACCGTGGTGCCCTTCTCCGGGCCCTCGCATTTCGCCACCAAAGCCACCTGTCGAGGCTTCCCGTGATCCAGACCCGCAAGGTTCGCCAGAAGGCCATGCACACGGGCCTTATCGGTCTGTATGAGGAAACCATAGTGCCGTGAACGCATCATGGGCTCTGCATGGACATGAAGGAGCAATTCCAGATGGCGCACGTTCAAGCCCGCATCACCTTCCTGTCTGGACGCGGCAATGGTCTGGAAGGCTCCTGCAAGACACTGGGCTGCCTGTGTGGTGTGGACTGTTTCAGGAATGTGCAATGTCATTTTCATTTGCGTTGGCGATGTCACGCGGGCAAGGAATCAGATTTAGCAGTCCAGTACAAGCGGAAATTGTATGGCTATCATTCTATAATGGCCTTTAGATTCAGCCTCTAACGGACCTCATGCATAGTCAGATGACTGCCGTTTTCTTCGGACGTGCTCTGAGAGATTCATAGATGCCCTGAAACAGCCCTCATGCCCTTCTCTGGCACCCAGCACTGACGGGGCGCTCTATCGGCCTGTACGGATTCCTGTGAGTCTCTCTATGGATGCCTGAAGGTTATGAAGCAGCCAGAACCCGAGACACGGTAGCAGCAGTCCACGTCCCACCTTTGGAAGTTCTGATGCCCTGCTCTGTCATGCGCTCTGCAATCTGGCGAAGGCTCATGCCCTCCTCCCGTAGCCCGGCGACCATTGGACCAATGCTTGCACGGAACGCCTCAGCAGCCTTCTGACGTGCTTCTATGGACAGTCTGTAGTCCACCTTGCGAGCGCCGGGCCGATAGCCACCCAACTTCTGGCCACGTGCTTTTGCTTCAGCAAGCGCAGCCTTGGTCCGTGCAGAGATAGCTTCTCGCTCCTGCTGGGCGACGAGAGCCATAATCCCGACTGTCAGGCGGTTAGCGTTGGGCATGTCTGCTGCAATGAAGTCTATCCCGGCCTTCTCCAGTCCAAGAAGGAAATGGGCGTCACGACTGAGACGGTCGAGCTTTGCAATCAGCAGGACGGCACCCGTCAGACGGCAACGCTCCATCGCCTCGGCAAGCTTGGGCCGTTCATTATTCTTCCCGCTCTCAATCTCCGTGAAGGATGCAAGCTCTCGTCCGCCTGTCTGAGCCACATGGAGCGCAACGGCTCTCTGCTGAGCCTCGATACCAAGCCCTGAAGCGCCTTGACGGGCTGTGGAGACACGGAAGTAGCTGACGAAGAGTGGGCCGTGGTGGTCATGTCGTCCTGTGTTCGCTGAATGTGAACCCTCGTTGACATTGGTGATACACTCCCAGCGCAAGCATGACTCGTGCAGTTTCGGAATCCCTTCAGACCGAGCGATTCCTGAAATGCATAGCTGCAAACTGGCCCAAATTCTGTCCGCAAAATACGCCTTCGCGTAACAGGCTAGAACCCGCAGAAAACTGCCAAAAACAGCGGTTTTCTTGGATATAATACTCATCTCAGCAGAACTGCCCCCCTGCACACCACAGGATGCTGACATGGTTTTTCAAGAGGCAGGACACAGTTTTCGGTAACGAAAGCTATGCTGTGTGTCTGCAAGAACACGCCCATGAGCACGTCCAAAAGACAGGCGGCCTCACCTGTACTGATGAAGGTCCAGCTTCAAAAGAAGACCTTAACTGAACCCCAAGTAATCCCCTCAGAAATACGAATAGGATCAAAGCAATGAACGCTCTAGTTGCGCCTTCAGTACACGAGTTCATCAACAGCACAGGTATGGCCTTCAAGGTCCGTGCAGCAGTTCACAATGGTAAAAAGTGGTTTGTCCTTGTGGACGTGGCGGCTGCCCTTGGCCTGTCTTCTACAAACAACATTCCTAGAGTTGTCAGTCGGGAGGACCGTATCTCTCTCTCACGGAAAGAGGGAGATGACGTTATCCGTCTCCTGGGAATGTCGAAAGCTCCTCAGCTCTCTTTTGTGAATGAGAGTGGTCTCTATCGTCTCATCCTCCGTTGCGACAAACCTGATGCCCGCCCGTTCCAGGACTGGGTGACGAAGGTTGTCCTCCCCACGATCCGCAAGGAAGGCGTTTATGTCCGTGGTGAAGAGAAGATCGAGACCGCCGAAAGTGTGGACGAACTGGAGGCCCTTCAGGAGCAAATGCTGGCCCTCGCTGCCCGCAAGGAGGCGGTGCTCGCTGAACGCCTGAAGGCAGCCGAAGCCAAGGTGGTCGAAATGCAGCCCAAGGCTTCCGCATATGACCTCATTTTTGACCAAGACGGCCTTGTTCGCCTCTCTGAAGTCCAGAAGGCAATCCGGGTGCGCGATACACGCATCAACCTGAACGCAATGACGCCTGACCTGATCCGCATGGGCTGGCTCTATCAGGGGGAAACTGGAGTCCCAACGGGCCACCGCGAGGGCATGACGCGGTTCCGGGTTCGGTTCCAATTTGAGGGCTAAACCCCACGTTGTTTTGTTGTTCGATCCAGACGAGCGGCGTGGACATTTTCAACGCTTGCGGGTCCCATTTTAGGCACCAATGCGAAGCCGAAACGTAACAAGCAATAAACCGCATAATACAGCCAAAAACTGAGCATTTCTGGATATAATACCCATCTCAGAGAAACTGCCCCAAGCAGGCGAGGAAAGGGCACCCCATGACTGGCGTGTGCGTAAGGCCGAATCTCTGAACGATCCCAGACATTTATGAGAAATCTCTGGATATAAAGCCCACCTCAGCAGAACTGCCCAGACCATGGCCCACAGAGGTGGTCCCGGAGTACACGGCCAGTTCTGTCATTCAAGGGCGGCTCATTATGAGCCCCATCAAATCCCAAAACATAAATCAGGAGAATAATACCATGTCTAATTCACATGACGATCAAGCACGTCCACAGACAAGCAAAACACCAGAGCGCAAGTCCACACGCAAACCCAGATCAGACAAGGGCGTTCCAAGAGGCCAGTGCATTCCCCGTACAGAGACCAGAGGCACCTACAAAGGCGACCATTGGGAAATCCCCCTGACTGGCACACATGGGAAAGGAGAAGTCCTTAAGATTGACCCGGAGGACTACGCACTCTTGATGGAAATGTCCGATACAGGAACGCTAACAAATGTGGTTCGCGGGGGTGGTGGCAATGCTAACGTTCATCTCAGAGGCCGCAAAGCAGCGGCTTTCGCTGGCTATTCAAATCCCAAGCATCTGCTTCCCATCACCCGTCTTCTTGCAGGGGAAACCCACGGAGGTCGCGCTATCATCCATATTAACGGGAACCCCTTTGACCATCGTCGTGCCAATCTCTGCACTGAGGTCACAGCCAAGAAGACCAGACACCCCATTAATTGGGAGGATGCTGAATACAAGCGGGAGAAACGGATGGAGGTGGTCAGGGGCGTGAGCAAGCCCGGCGACATCAGCCCTTCTGCCAATGATAACGGTACAGAAATCCATCTAGCCGTTTGAATCTCTCACCCGTTGAAGTCCGTCTCCGTCTTTCGATCATGGATTTGATCCGAGACGGGCGGACCACATTGGCAGAAGCCCAGACCGCCCTTTATCTGGATGATCCCAAGCTAGTCGCAGAGGTTCGCCAGACCGTCATGGAAAGCCTCTGGGCTCAGTCATGGTTAATCATGGGCAAGGCGTCCGCAGGCGATGACCTGCCGGTCCTTAATGAACCTGAGGGCGCTCTATCAAAGAAGCACAAGCACCACTCCACCCATCCGAAACCACAGCGTCGTGAACGTGGCCTCACAATCTCCCAAATGGCTACAGAGGCATCCTTGTGGACTGCAAAAGGTCCCGACAAGACAACTCTCTACCGGCTCCTTGAGGCCCATGGATGGCTCAAGCGGGCTCCTTTTGGCCGTGAACAGTCCCGCTGGTTCGTATCAGACGAAGCCGTGAAAGAGGGATATGGGCAGACCGTTGATCCTTCCAATCTCCACAGCATCAAACTCAGTGGTGGCAAGAAGTCCTTCCCGTTTCCGGTCTTCTATGAGGACAAGGTGAAGGATGTTCTGTGGACGCTGGGCTGGGACATGATCTTGATGGCCGTGGATGCCTTGGAGGGCAAGAAGGCCCGTCTAGCATGGCTAATGGATCACCACAGTTATCTCCCAAACAAAACGATAGCAGACCTTTCGGGAATGGGAATTGCTACGGTCGAGCGCAAGAGACGCCAAAATGATGGCTAGTAGTTATATATAGGAAAGGAGACTATTAGAGACCAAGCTTCACCATAAACAGATAAAATGATGGTTATTAGTTATATATAGAAACCATTGCTGTCAGACCTTCTTGGTGATGCGGACATCAAACCTCTCAGTGTCCCTTTATCAAAAGGGCGGTGGCAAACCGCATAAACAAGACACCCTTAAAGAAAACCGATCACCTTGTTATGCCCAGATCATCTCGCATCGCCTTTTTCATGTCCTCATGTGCCACTTGACGGCCCTGACGATCATCATTGGTCATGACTATTCGGCTAATGGCGTCTCGTACACTTTCAGAGGCGACCAATTCACATCTCATCTGCCAATAAGCAAATTGCTTTCCAGCGTCTTCTGTCCCTCCAACGGCAGCCTTATGGTACGCCTCTAATAGTCCGACATAAGGTGTCTGCTTCTCCTGAAAACGACGCTTGTCCTGCTTCCCTTTTTGGGTGAGCCATGACTGGATAACAGCAGTCACAATAGACCCAACCCCAAAGGCGGTTAGCAAGGAAACTATCTCGGTGATTTGAGAGCTATTCATAACGAAAAGAAGACACTGTCCGGAAACGAACAGCAAGACACCAATTCAAATTGCCTCTCGGACCGCCTCAGGTATCCCCTTCTCCATCATGCCGCACACAGCTCGACTGTACAGGCCCCATCCAAGGTCCTTAGCGGTATAAGTATTCGAGCCCAGCGCCATGGGCTTGTGTCCGATCAAATGATCTCTCACCAGTTCAGAGCACTCAGACACCCCATTGGCCAAAGCCGTTGCCATGAAGGTGGCGAAGCATCGCCTTGTACTATGGAAATCTGTCGGGCTGTCCTTACCCAGAATGGCCTGTCTGAAGGTCGCAAACCGCTTGGACAGATAGTGCCCATGCTTCTCATCACGTCCGCCGGGCACACATTCAGGAAACAACAGAGCATCCTGTCTGGCCCCATGAGGCAATGCTTTCAGACGCCTCTCCACAATCGCTCTGGCAATGGGGTGAAGTGGTATCTGTCTAAGAGCGCTCTTGGTCTTGCCCACATCAGCCGTCACTCTGATGCCCCAGAGCACGTCTGGCCTCTCGGACTGGATCACACGTCCCACGGTCAGGCTGGCTAACTCATTCTGTCGGGCTCCTGTAAGAAGACCCAGACGGAAGATGTCATGAATTGCCGATCCCCATTTCCCATTGCGGTTAGTCTGAGGGTCGGCGGATAGCAAAGCCAATAGCTCAGCTTCAGTGAAGGGCCTCTTCTCACCATTTGGCTTCAAGGTCTTCTCCGCACGCCTCTTGAGGCCACGAGCGGCTCCTTGCCATGGATTGGGACCGTCCATAAGCCCAGCGTCAGAAGACCAGTCCCAAAAGGACTTGAGACAGGAAAGACGGAAACCGGCTGTCAGCGGTTGGATGCCTTTGGTCTGGATCATCCATTCCCGGAAGCCTGAGACTTCCCGCTTGGTCACATCAGAAAGCCTGAGAGACAGAACATGGGCCATTGGATCACCTGTCTCCTGCCCCAGAAGGAACTCTCCCAAATACCTCAAAGATAGCTTGTGACGATCTAGAAGTTCGTTCGTGACCTGTCCGTCTAGCTCTCGATGCCATCGGGTTAGCAGAACGCCCAAGCACTCAGGCTCTTCCTGTCTCTGCCACCTCTCTAAAGCTCGCCGTTTAGGTGTCTTTGTCATAATGGCATCAGCAGAAGAGGGCCGAACACAAGCCTTATTGGCGGTAGCTAGAGGTAGCTCACCGTTAGAAGCATCACTGGACCACTGAGGAATCCACCCAGAGCCCAGCGGCTCCATATCGGCTTCCTGAAGGACCTGATTAAGATGATTGCGGATTGCTGAAATGGCCGCATCTCGACGCCTCAGGGCCTCGAAACGACATTGCGTCCCGAGTGTCCGCACGATGTCTCTACGGCGTCCTGTGGTGGACCCTGTGGCCTTGCCAACGTCAAACCAACGATCTTTGGGAATGATGAAGCGAACGCAATATGTGCGTCCACGAAGGGTCAAATGGTGCATGGTCAGAAGCCCTTGGGTGATCCAAAAGGCATGACGCTCGACCCATGACGCAGCGTTAGGACCCAGAAGATTTCCGGAGAGCTAACTCATTGATTTTGCTTGGGAATGGAACGCTGGGGCGAATGACGGGGATCGAACCCGCGACAACCGGTACCACAAACCGGCGC
>NZ_JBDOBO010000030.1:0-29693 GCF_047723935.1 Gluconobacter sp. | reverse complement strand
GAAAAAAAATTTCACATAAAGATACAAAAAACAAAACTTCTTATTGTTTTTAAAATCTGAACATGCCATTGAACCGCCGTGCCTGAAAAGAAGACGGATTCAGGAGCCTCAAGGCAATAACAACTCCACATGCCCGTAATCAAAAATATCTTTGATTGACCCAGTGGCATTCATTATGGACGCAACCGCGTCTTTCCCCAAGAAAAGACATCATAGTGAACCATAGAACTCCTTCCCGATATCCTGATCCTTGCCATAATGGACTGACACGTAGACAGCATAATACGACCGTCAGTGGACTCTATATTTCAGGAAAGAATGACTACCTCGTCGTGCAATCCGGTGGCATAGCCATCGACACAACAGTCACGGCAGGTGGTCACCTGCAGGTTTACTCTGGTGGCAAGACCATCAGTTCCATTCTCACAGTCCCCGATACGGAAGAGGTCATCTATTCCGGCGGAACCGCGACCGGCACAATTGCCACCAGAGGAGCAGGTCAGACCGTCAACAAGGGAGGCGTTGCCAGCAACACCGTTGCAAGCAATGGCAATCAGTTCATCTTCGGTGGTTCGAGCTTCAATGCGTCCATTCAAAGCGGCGGCAAGCAGACCCTGACATCGGGAACGGCAACGGCCAACACCGTGACCTCTGGCGGCACAGTAGCTGCGACTGGAGGCACGACAGTTCGTGATCGTATTCAGGCGGGTGGCGTTGAGACCATCAGCCAGAATGCCGTTGCCTCAGGTGCGACTGTTTCGGGCGCTGCCGCGAGACTGAATGTTTCGAGTGGTGGCCGCGCCGTCAACACGATCGTCAATGCTGGAGGCAACATCGTTGTCGGAAGTAAGGGCATCGCAAGCGGGACGACAATTTCGTCTGGCGGATCTCTTGTCATTCAAGGCGGAAGCATCACCGATACGATGCTTGTTCCCGGTGGCCAGATCGACATCGGCACCCTGGATTATAAGGGCAATACAGCAGCCAAGATCGTCGATAACGTCCTGACCGTGACACAGGGCAAGGCATCCTACACCATCAAGCTCGTAGGCGATTACTCCCAGTATCACGCCCATTTCTCCCCAGACGGAAATGGCAAGACAATCATCTCGCTGGATAAGGGAGCAGAAGTCTGCTTCCTCGCGGATACGATGATCCGCACCACGACCGGTGACATGCCCGTTCAGGACATCCAAATCGGCGCTGAAGTTCTCGCTTGGACGCCCGAGGGAGAACAGATTCGCCCGGTCGTTTGGGTCGGTCGGAAGCATGCCATTGTCCGTCAAGGGCTGGCCCCGGATGTCGCGGGTTATCCGGTTCGCATCTGCAAGAATGCGATTGCACAGGGCGTTCCATCCAAAGACCTTCTGGTGACACCAGAGCATAGCCTGTTCATTGATAGCGGCCTGATCCCGGCCCGTATGCTCGTGAATGGCCGCAGCATTATTTACGATACCGCGATCACATCCTACGATTACTTCCACATCGAGACGGATGTGCATTCTGTCCTTACCTCGGACGGAATGCTGACCGAGAGCTATCTCAACACAGGCAACCGTGATGGCTTCACGCAGGACAATGCCGTCGTCAGCCTGAGCAGCCCTGTACGAACATGGGAAGCAGATGCCGCTGCACCGCTGACCGTCAGCCGTGACAAGGTTGAGCCCATCCATCACGCTCTTGCCCAACGCGCGGTGGACCTCGGCCTTGCAGACGTTCGTGACGTCAAAACGATCGTAACAGACCCGGACCTGCATCTGATCACACCGGCAGGCAAAATGATCCGTCAGTCCCGTGAGAGCAATGGCCGTGCGATCTTCATGCTGCCGTCAAACGTGGGCAGTGTGCGCCTTGTTTCGAGAACGGCAAAACCATCTGACGCCATCGGGCCATATGTGGATGACCGTCGTGAACTGGGCGTGCTGGTTGGGGACATCACCCTGTATGCCTCGGAAAGCACACGCAGGATCACATCTCATCTGGAAGCATCCGAGCTTCTAGGCTGGGCTGACAAAGACAACACCGCCACTCGCTGGACACTCGGCGATGCCGAACTCGATCTTGGTTCCAGCCCTGTACCGCACGGCATGTCTCTTCTTGCCGTAGAAATCGTTGCTGGCGGCCCATACATCGACCAGCAGCCCACTGAAGTCTCTGTTCTTCAGGCACAAAACTGAAAACAGCCACCCTAAAACAGGGTGGCCGCGTGACAGAACTTCAAAAACAATCCGGCCGTAGGACTTCAAGCCCTTGGCCGGATTTTATCATTCAGACAGAATGGAATGTGCAGCAGCGTCTGCTTCTGCAGCACAGTCAGCAGCATCTGGTGCAGGCGCCGTAGCCTTCATGGCACGCAGTTCTTCGCGGGCCGCAGCAAGATCATCCTGCAGTTCCGGAGCAGCAAGAAGCGCATCCATTTCAGACGATGCATTCAAAAAGCCAGCCTGCACGTCTGATTTCCAGTGCGCTCCACAGACAATCCGGCTCTCACCAAAAACACGCCCACGCTGCAGGAGCATGGTGGCATGTTCAGGCATCAGGTGGGCCAGCACAAGCGCCATGCCATATCCTGCCGTCGTGTGGCCGGACGGATATGAGGAATGAAGGCCCAAGCCCTCGGGCGAGGTGCAGATCGGGAGGTTCGTACCAACAAACGGACGCGTCCGATGCCAGTAATGCTTGGCTTCAGAGGTCCGGTGGATGATGGGATTTTCCATCCGCTTCAGGACGCTGGCCAGATGCGGCGCTTTGGCCAGATCCAGCGTGTAACCAACGGCGCAGGAAAAATCGCGAACCAGATGCGGCACTTCCAGATCTGCATCTTTCTGCGCCAGCGCCCAGCGCGGCGTATCTTTCAAGGCGCGCGTCTCATGAAAAACCCTGTCATCATCCGCCTGTGCAGCACTTCCCACCCCCGGCGGAGGCGGCAGAACAAGCCGGACATCCGGTGCTGCGGTTTCCGGCAAAGGCTGCCGAGAGGGTGCTTCACAAGCTGAGAGCAGAGTAGCGCACATCAGAAGCGCAACAGGCAGGCGAACAGAAGAAATCATGCGGTGCAGGGTCTCGCAAAATGGAAAAGATGATCCACTTTCATAATGTTCTCTTCCTGTCGGAGGAAAGTGTTTCTTTATGACCGTTGCACGTCATCCCTGAAGACACATCTGACAGATGGCAGAGTTACCGTGCTGTGCAATGATGCTCCTCAACGCTTCACCCCGGGAGAAAAGACATGTCCTCCACAGCACCGCGCGTCTCAATCCGATATTGCACGCAATGCAACTGGCTTCTGCGGTCTGGGTGGATGGCTCAGGAACTGCTCTCCACGTTTGGGCAGGCTCTCGGGGAAGTCGCCCTGATCCCTGATACTGGCGGCCGCTTTGAAATTCATGTTGATGACGTGCTCGTCTGGGAACGCAAGCGCGATGGGGGATTTCCTGGCCCCAAAGAGCTCAAACAGCGTGTCCGGGACGTCATCGCGCCTGAGCAGGATCTTGGTCACACAGACCGCTGATCCTCATCCCGGAGAAACACCGTCAGGTCATTGGATGGCCAGTTCTCCGGGATCTGCTTGAGCATGTCGCCCACAAAACCACGGTGATAAGTAGCGTGATTGACGACATGAAAAATGATCTGCTCACGGGTCATCCGCCCGGGCTGTCCGTCAATAAATGTAAATGAAACCGGACAGTTCAGATCGTCCACGCTCCATTGTTGCACGGCAGCCAGATACCACTCGTTCATGGATTGTGTTGCCTGCCAGAGCGTCTCGAGATCAGGTATCTGATCGGTCTGACGTGACCGATACCCATGATCCTGACCCTGAAGATGATGGCGGAAAATGTCGTCAACGACATAGACATGGTTCAACGTGCCCAAAAGGGTGCTGAACGTTGTCTGCCGCGGTTTCACAATCTCCGACTGCGGTAACTTGAGCAGAGCGTCGTATGCCAGGCTGTCAGCCCAGGCGCGATATTCCAGGAACATGATGAGCGTCTGCAAATGAGGTGGAAAAGATGGTCTGTGCATAAGGCACCTCATTCCGATATCGTTCCATATGTGCCGTATTTAGCCAATCGAGACAATACAGCCAGACTACAATGCCTCATTATTAGAACGCTATAAGCATATTTATGCTATATCCGAGAACACCCTATCCATGAAATGATTTGCGAGATCCTTCTTAAGCCCGCGGGGACCCTTCCATGACCGCAGCCTGCGCCAGCCTCTCTCCTGCATCCGTTGACCTGCCACGGAACTGCACGTTCGAACCCGCAGACTGGCAGATCCTTGCCAAGTCCTGGTACCCGGTCGCCCTCTCCCGTGAACTCGGGGAGCGCCCGCTTGGGGCGGTGCTGCTGGATGCACCTCTCGTCATTTACCGCTCTGGAGATGATATCGTCGTTGCCGATGATCTGTGCCCTCATCGTGGTGTGCCATTGAGCATGGGCAATGGAAACGGCGAGACGATTGCCTGTGCCTATCATGGTTTCCGGTTTGGTCAGGATGGCCGTTGCGTGCGTGTCCCTGCGCATCCAGACAGCAAGATTCCGCCGAAACTCCACCTGAAGACCTACCCTGTTGTAGAGCGGTTCGGCCTCATCTGGACGTGCCTGCGCCCTGAAGGAGAAATCAATCTCCCACCGATGCCACACTGGGACGATCCGGCCTTCCAGCAGATCACTTGCCCGTCCATCGACATCAAGGGCTTCGCAGGACGTCAGGTCGAAGGCTTTATTGACGTTGCGCATTTCGCTTTCGTCCACACCGAGACTTTTGCAGACCCTGAAAACCCGATCGTTTCATCCTATTCACCCAAGCTAACGGAAACGGGGTTTGAGGCTGAATATCGCAGCAACGTTTCCAATTTTCCGCACGGGCTTCTGGGAGTTGAAGAGTTTGCAGACTTCGAATGGCTCCGGCATTTCCGGGTTTTTCTACCCTTCACGGCAACGCTGGAAATCCACTTCCCGAACGATGGCAGGCTCGTCATCATGAATGCAGCCTCACCGGTTTCGGCTCGTGTGACACGCATGTTCGCGCCAATCTGCCGGAATTTCGATACGACTGGCTCCGTTGAGGATGTTTACGAATTCAATCGTCGTGTCTTTGAAGAAGACCGTCAGATTGTTGAGGCGCAGAAGCCGGAAAACCTGCCTCTTGACCCCAACCTTGAGGCGCATGTGATGGCAGATCGCAGTTCCATCGCCTATCGCCGGGGTTTGCGTGGGATGGGGCTGAGCCAGTTTTTCACAGCCTGAACGCAAAAAAGGAGGCCCGAAGGCCTCCTTTTCATGACGGTCTGAACCGACGCTCAACTTGCAGCGGACAAGTCCACAACACCAACTGTTCCATCTTCCGTTCCGAAGATGATAGCCCCGCCCTGCGGGGTAAAGGACACGGACGTCACCTTGCCACGGGCAGCTTTCTGGCCTGAGCAGAGAGGCAGCACACGCTGGTCCCCACCCCCGATCTCAGCCAGAAGAACAGTCCCGTCTTCGTAGCCGGCCGCAATGATGTCTTCCTTCGGGTTCGGGCAAACAGCACTGACAAACAGCCCCGGAAGACGGGCCAGTTCGGACGGGGCCTTGCCCATCGGGCCGCCACCGAAGAACGGCCACAGCACAATGGCATCCGCCCCGGCCGTCGCCAGCCAACGGCCATTGCGCGTAAACGCCATGGACCGCACCTGCTTGGGATAGCCGCTCATGCGCATGTTGTGCCCATCGGCCAGACGCCAGCCATGCAGATCGTTTTCCTGCATGGACGTGACCAGCGCTTCCCCACCCGGATGGATGGCAATGCCAATATGGCTGCCTTTCCATTCGAACGGGCGCACCGTATCGACCTTGGCCTGCACGAACCAGACAGACGCACCGTTGTAATGCGAGGCCGCAACGCGCTTGCCCTTGGCATCAAAAACAATGCCCGTCACAGATGACGGATGATCCAGCTTCTTGAGCGTTGTCGTACCTTCAGCCGCCCGGACTTCAAGCTCCCGGCCAGCCGAAAACGCGAAATGTGTGGTAGAAGACGCAATGCAATCCACCCAACGGCGCCCCTCACTCAGAACCTCTGTCCGGCCGTCGGCATAGGTGCGAACAAGCTTTCCGTCCTCGCCGCCCGTCAGAAATGCATCCGGCAGGCTGTCCTGTGACAGGCACAGCGCCCCGTCATGAACCGGCAGAACTGTCCAGGCGCCAAGCGTATTCATCTGGTCGCGCGGAATGAGAATGATCTCACCGTCTGCGGTGGCCGCAGCCAGCGTCTTGCCATCACGGGATGACACGACACCGATGATCGGGCTTTCGAAGCGGCGTTCTGCGCCGCGATCTTCAATGATGTCCCGTGTCATTCCGCGATGCAGCTTTCAAAGCCGCGACGGAGCTGCGGACGGTTCAGGTTACGGCCGATGAAAACCAAACGAGAATCCCGGCTTTCTCCCTCACGGTAGGGGCCGATGAAATCACCGTCTGCCATCATGTGCACGGCCTGAAACGCAAAGCGCTGATCTTCACCCTTGAAGTGCAGAATGCCTTTGGAGCGCAGGATATCGCCACCCTGCTCCTGCAAGATTGCGCCAATCCACGCCTGAAAGCGGCGCTGGTCAATCAGCTCCTTCACAGAGAGGGAAATGCTGACGATGCCCTCTTCATGGGAGTGATGATCGTTTTCCAGAAAGTCCGGCATCGTGGACAGGGCACGCTGAAGGTCGAAGCCGCCACGATCCAGAATGTCCGTCAGCTTCACACCACCATGCTGGGCTTCGTGAATTTCAGCCACCGCATTGATCTGGCGGATGCGGGCGACGATTTCCTTGCGGCGCTCTTCATCGGCAAGATCGGTCTTGTTCAGAACGATCACATCCGCAAATGCGAGCTGACTGATCGCTTCCGGGCTTTCGTCCAGCGTCTGCATGATGTTGAAGGCATCAACAACTGTCACGACAGCATCAAGACGGGCCTTCTCACGAATGTTCTCGTCCACGAAGAATGTCTGTGCGACGGGGGCCGGATCGGCAAGGCCGGTCGTCTCGACGATGATCCCGTCAAAACGACCACGACGACGCAGCAACCCACCGAGAATGCGGATCAGATCGCCACGCACGGTGCAGCAGATGCAGCCGTTGTTCATTTCGAACACTTCCTCGTCGGCATCCACCACGAGGTCGTTGTCCACGCCAAGCTCGCCAAACTCATTGACGACCACGGCATATTTTCGGCCGTGCTCAGCAGTCAGGATATGGTTAAGCAGGGTGGTTTTACCGGCGCCAAGAAAGCCGGTCAGAACAGTAACGGGAACGGTTCCGGCGCGTGCCGGATCACTGGTGCTGGACATGGGGGGTGCCTCCGTAATCTGCTTACGATATAGGCCCGCGCGCCGTGTCTTGAAAGCCGTTGCGATAGGCCAACCCCAGACCGAACATCAAAAATCCCCATCCACCCAATGGCAGATTCATGAAATCCGAAGAGGACGCGATGGGCCATTCCTGAATGAAGACCGCAGCAAAAAGACCGATTGCAATGGCTGAACCCTGCCGTCCCGGCCAGAGCGCCTTAAGCCAGCAGGCCACCATCAGCACAAACAGGATCAGGCCCGGAATGCCGGCATTTACCAGAGCCTGAAGATAATGATTGTGCGGATGCTGAACACAGAGATCCCGCCAGCCTTTTTCTGGCGTTGCCATGGAAAGCCACGACAGACCGTGGAACGTCGCCGGGTCATCACAGTGATGGCGATAGGCGTCATAGCCCTGCCCCAGCAAAGGATGTTCCTGCGCCATCACCACAGCATGGGTGTAAATCTCGCCGTAAGGAGACTGGCTGAAATGCGTCAACTGCTGGCGGGCAAGGACAACGAGATGTGAGAAGCTGCCGGGCGACAATGCACTTGCGGCAAAGATCAGAAGCGGCATCATTGCCGCAGCAACCAGCGCGGCTGGACGCATCGGCCGATACAGAAGCGCGCAGATGCCAATTCCGAACAGCGACAGCGCGAATGGCATTCTCTGCCCCGCGAGGACCATGACGGCCACGGCAAGAACCGTCGCAGCGCAAAGCCCCAGAGTGCGGGACCAACGACTTTTCCACCCCTCGATCAAAGTACAACCAAGCATCAGCATCGGCAGAATAAGACGTGACAGCGGGGCAGCGGCACGGGGGTGCGTGTAAGGGCCTGTGAGAGTGCCATCATGGAAGCGCGGCACGCCGAACAGATTTCGCCCGAACGCCGCCTGAACCATAATCTGGAATGCAATGTAAAGCCCGCATCCACACGTGACCCAGAGCGCTCTTCTGCGCCAGACGTCATCGCGCAACAGCCAGCAGCCCAGCGCTGCGGCCGCCAGCGGAAAGCGGATGGCCGCCAGAGACTGGCCCAGTGCCCCATGACCGGGCGAGACCCAGACTGTGCACAAAACCTGCCAGCCCCACCAACAGAAGGTCGCGATGACCCAGGGCTCTCTTGCCCAGTCCCATTGCCGCGTTCGTGCAGACTGCACCAACAGCAGAACGGCAAGAATATCGAGGTCTGCTTCCGCCAGCCCTCTGAGATGCGTGAGTGTCAGCGGCAGCAGAACAGCAAGCCACTGGCCGAGGCGGGTCAGGGGAAAAGAAGACAGGCGCATAGACATTGTGGATGGCGGGTTTCGACTTTCCATGCAACCACCTCCATCCGAATGCGCTTTTTTGAAACAGTCCCTTTCTTATGGAGACAGGCATGTCCTCAGACACCATTCTCATTCCCGGCATCGACACTCCGGTTTCCCGCGTGGCTCTCGGCACCTGGGCCATTGGCGGCTGGATGTGGGGCGGGCCGGACGATGAAAACGGCGTTCGCACCATCCATGCAGCTCTCGATGACGGTATCAATTTCATCGACACAGCCCCCGTCTATGGCTTCGGGCACTCAGAAGAAGTAGTTGGCCGGGCACTGGCCGAAAAGCCTAACAAGGCTTTCGTCGCGACAAAGCTCGGCCTGAACTGGACGGATGACAAACCCGAAGACCGCAAGGTTTTCCGTGATTCCCGCCCTGCCCGCATCCGCAAGGAAGTGGAAGACTCCCTGCGCCGCCTGCGGGTTGAGACGATCGATCTCGAACAGATCCATTGGCCCGATGACAAGACTCCCATCGATGAAAGCGCACGCGAGCTGCAGAAACTTCATCAGGAAGGCAAGATCCGGGCACTCGGCGTCAGCAATTTCTCCCCGGAGCAGATGGATATCTTTCGTGAAGTCGCCCCACTCGCGACAATTCAGCCCCCGCTGAACCTGTTCGAACGCACCTGCGAAAAAGACATTCTGCCATACGCCAAGAAGAATAATGCCGTGGTGCTCGCTTATGGCGCGCTCTGCCGCGGACTTCTCTCTGGCAAGATGAACAAGGACACGAGCTTCCCAAAAGATGACCTGCGTTCAGGTGATCCGAAGTTCCAGAAGCCAAAGTTCGAGAGCTATCTCGCAGCGGTCGAAGACTTCAAGGAGCTGGCTGCCAAGCGCGACAAGTCCGTTCTCGCTTTCGCCGTACGCTGGGTTCTGGATCAGGGGCCAGTCATCGCACTCTGGGGTGCACGCAAGCCTGAACAGGTCTCCGGTGTGAAGGATGTCTTCGGCTGGTCTCTGACCGACGAAGAAAAGAAGGCCGTGGACGAAATTCTGGCACGTCACGTCCCGGATGCGATTGACCCGACCTTCATGGGGCCACCGAACCGCGACTGAAAGCAATGGCTGCCTGACGCAGCGCGACAAGGCGCACGCGGGCAGCCTCCAGACTGAACAGAGCAGCCCGTTCGCGGCCTTTACGCCCGAGTTCCGCTCTGAGTGCGGGGTTATCCATCAGTTGACCCAGCGCCGCCTCTAGCGCTCCGGTAGCATCCGGGGCCGCTAGCAGGGCCGCATCCCCGACTACATCCGGTAGCGCGCCAAATGGCGAGACGATCACAGCCGCCCCGCACGCCATGGCTTCCAGCGCCGTCATGCCAAATGGCTCCGGCCAGCGGCTTGGCACAACAACAATAGCCGCTTCCGTCATGGCTTCCAGAACATCCGGATGGGACCGATAGCCAGTCATCAGAACATCCGCCTGTGCCGCCTGAGGGCGCAACCGAGTCAAAAACGGGGTTTCCGGTGAATCCGGGCCAAATCTGTCTGCGCCCATAATGACAGCTGTCCAGTCCGGATACTGATGCCGCAGACTTGCCCAGGCTGAGACAAAAGCATCTACCCCCTTGTCTGCGACGACCCGTCCTGCGAACAGAACCTGTTTTTTCCGCGGGCGCTCAGCTGGTAATACGGACAGATCCACACAGTTGGGCTGAATTTCGATACGTGGCGGCTCATCGCAGCCTTCCGCAAAACACGTCGCGACCCATTGCGAAACAGCGCAGACCAGTACTTTCGTAGCGAGCCGGGACCTTTCTTTCGCAGTTTTGGCGCCCCTCATAGAGCGCGGATCATTATGCAGGATCAACCGAACGGGAGCGACACGGGACAGAGCCATGGCCAGATCCGGCCTGTTATGAACCTCGATCAGATCAGGCCGAAAGCGTCGGGCTGCGCGAACGCAGGACAATGCATATTTCAGGCGTTGAGGAAGCGGCCATATGACACGCTTTAGCGGAACAAATTTGCCGCCCGGCAACGGAACGCCCGATACAGCTCTGCCGATAATCCGATCATCACAGAGGGCCACACGGCTGACGAGCAGGGAAATCGCGCCAGCGTGACCTTCAGCGTAGAGCTCACGCGGCGGCAGAACCGTCAGTATACGCAGAGACACTACTCATGCCCTTTTCCAGATCCGACCCGGCAAAACAGGACCCGAGCACCGGAAGAGGCTTAACAGCCTGAGGCAGAAGAGTGAAAGAGGGCGTGCTCAGGAAGAAAGCTGACGCTTTTCCTGCTCAAGTTTCCGGCGGCGCACCACCTTACGATTCTCTCGCAGCTGCCGGTATTTTTCCAGCGCCGTCATGTTGTCGGACCTGCTTTTTGTGGAAAGACCTGATTGAGCGTCAGACGCGCGCACGGCGGTATTTCCGGGGTTCACGAGAGAGGCCATTATCTTTCCCTACAGCTAGAAAGAGAATCCAGACATGAAACGTAATACAATTCATACTACTGGTTTCTGGACCCTCGCAAGGCAATATCCGCCTAACGCGCAATACGACCGGGGGGTTTCTGCTCTTGAGTTCACCGAATGTATCGCGCACATGCGCTATAAGACGTTTTTTCTGTTCCGCGCCCTGAATGCCGGAGCGCCTCCCAGGAGCACTCAATGAAGATCAATGGCATTGCCTATCGCAGCATCTGGCGCCCGTCTGACGACGCCAAAAGCATCCGCATTTTCGACCAGACCCGCTTCCCATGGGAAGTAGAGGTGCTTGAACTCCGCGACGCAGGCGCTGTCGCGCATGCAATCCGCAGCATGCAGGTTCGGGGTGCTCCGCTGATTGGTGCCGTTGCGGCCTATGGTCTGGTTTTTGCCCTGCAGAACGACGCATCCGATGCTGCGCTGGAAAAAGCAGCGGCTGATCTGATCGAGACACGCCCAACTGCCATCAACCTGCGCTGGGCCATTGAACGCATGGTGACGCGTCTGCGCGCGCTCACGCCAGCAGAGCGCATTGAAGCCGGATATGTGGAAGCAGATGCGATCTGTGATGAAGACGTGGAGGTCAATGAAGCCATCGGCCGCCATGGACTGGACCTGATCCGCGAAATCTGGGAGCGCAAGGGTAAGACAGGCCGCGTCAATCTTCTCACGCACTGCAATGCCGGCTGGATTGCCACAGTAGACTGGGGAACAGCACTAGCCCCCATCTACATGGCGCACGACGAAGGCATCCCGGTGCATGTCTGGGTGGATGAGACACGCCCCCGCAATCAGGGCAGCCTACTTACGGCTTGGGAGCTCGGCAGCCATGGTGTCGCGCATACCGTCATCGCGGACAATGCTGGCGGCCATTACATGCAGGCTGGCGATGTGGACATGGTCATTGTCGGCACCGACCGCGTAACGGCGCAGGGCGATGTGGCCAACAAGATTGGCACCTACCTCAAGGCGCTCGCAGCCAAAGACAACAACGTCCCGTTCTGGGTGGCACTCCCGTCTTCCACGATCGACTGGCGTGTTCGGGACGGCGTGAAGGAAATCCCGATTGAAGAGCGTAGCCAGAACGAAGTCCTGTTCATGACAGGTCTGACGGATAACGGTGCTCCGGGACGCGTCCGCATTGCACCGGATAACAGCCCGGCGGCCAATCCGGCTTTTGACGTAACACCAGCCCGTCTGGTGACCGGACTGATCACCGAGCGTGGCCGGTGTGATGCTTCCGAAGAAGGGCTAAAGACCCTTTTCCCGGACAACTGATACAGGCACATTGTAACCATTCGAATCGTTTGAAACGAATGGTTACATGTACGTTCTGCCCTACATTTCACCAGAGCGTGTCCTGCCGCCTGCCCCCTTGCGTCCCCACTCCCAAGTCTTTCGGACGTTACTTATCGTCTATGCAGGTTTGAGTTCATGGCTCGTCAAATTGATACCTTTATTCCTCGCTGGTTTCATGATGGGCCGGGACCCAGCAGAGCATCAAAGTCTCGGCATGATTTCTTGGGCGTTGGGTCTCATGACCTATATCTGTCTTGCTCCAGTCATTTCGGTTGTTGCTCTGGTTTTCCTTCTCCTGTCCTTTCGAGCCGGTCCGGATAAGGCCAGAAGACGCCTAAAGCATATATTTTTCCTTCTTATACCTTTTGCACCCGCCATTCTGATTGAAGGAGCCGTACGGTTCTTTCCTTCCGCTCTCTAAATAAACGGCCTCTCTTCCCCACATACGAGGCCCTGCCCTTGACGCTCCATCGCACTTGCCGTTCAAGATGCAGGTTCATCGAGCCAGCATGAGGATGATTGTGTCAGACTCGCATATTTTCTGGCGAACAGCTGCTACGGCCGCCCTGTTCGCACTGACCGGCTGCGCCAGTCAGAACAGTGTCCGTCCGTATCCGGCCCAGACTCCCAACGCACAGTATGCAAACGGCACAACAGGCCCGGTGGGCTACAACAGCCACGTTCCGGACTTTGCCAGCCGTAATTTTGAGCCTTTCAACCGTCAGGACGTCGCAGCTATTGCCCTGCGGGAATGGCGCATGTTCGGCGCACCTGTAGCTGATGACGATCCGGAAGACCGACCAGAACCCACTGATCCTGCCCTGAAGCCGGAACGTATTCCCGGCTTGTGGCAGCGCGTGGGTGAATACTGGTGGATCGGCCAGGACCCGTATGAAACGGAAGCTGGCTGGACGGGTAAGACCGATGCGAACGGCACACGCTTCGACGCCGCGCATGACGGACACTACGCCTGGTCAGCGGCATTCATTTCCTACGTCATGCGTGTCGCAGGAGCGAATGACCGCTTCCCGTATTCACCCAACCACGCGACCTATATCAACGCGGCCGCCAGTGGGCAGTCCAGCGGTGTCAGCGCACATGATCCGGGAAGCTACACCCCAAAAATCGGCGATCTGATCTGCGTAGGCCGTGGCCGTAGCAAGACCGTGACGTTCTCGATGCTGCCTACGTCTTACGGTTTCCCGGCCCATTGCGGCATC
The DNA here is from genome assembly GCF_047723935.1 of Gluconobacter sp. Taxonomy (NCBI): domain Bacteria; kingdom Pseudomonadati; phylum Pseudomonadota; class Alphaproteobacteria; order Acetobacterales; family Acetobacteraceae; genus Gluconobacter; species Gluconobacter sp. The sequence continues at coordinate 16,088 of NZ_JBDOBO010000030.1, read as the reverse complement.
GTCACCGCCGTCAATCAGAATGACCAGCCTTTCGGTCATGAGCTGAGCATCGTTGGCGGCAATGTGGACGACGCCGTGTCTCTGACACATGTTCCCACGGATGCGAACGGCCGGATTGCTGATGGCTCAGGCCACAGCTACGACAGCCGCTATCCGTGGTGCGTCGTCCTTGAAGTCCGTTATGACGCCGATCAGGAACCTGACAGCGGCATGTGAACGAACGGCAGCCCCCCGGCGCGCCAGCCTGTGCCGGGGCCATGCTTGTCTTCGAAGCCGTCGACGATATTGCTTACATCTGCATATCCGGCATGCTCAGCCAGAAGCGCTGCATTATGGGAGCGCATCCCTGACCGGCACAGGAACAGAACGCGGCTGTTCTGATCAGGCACAGCATTCAGCAGTCCTTCCAGAAACATCTGTTCCAAACCCGGCTGCCACGTCAGACACACAACGGGCCTTGGCAGGGCAGAAGAATCGGGCAGGCCAATCTCCGCCCATTCCACAGGTGTCCGCACATCGACGAGGATGCTGTCGGCTTCATTTGCAAGCACGTCCCATGCCTGCTTTGCTGTCAGTACCTTCATGGCCTTCCTCATCCCTACAAAACGCGGTCTATAATTCCGTTAGCACAGGAGTGAACGTATGACTGACATCACCAGCCCACACCAGTCCGTTTCGGCAGGCTGGCAGAGCACCTCCTCCAGCATGACGGCCGCCATTGGCGGAACGCCGCTCATCCGTCTGAAGCGCGCCTCCGAAGAAACTGGCTGTGACATCTACGGCAAGGCGGAGTTCATGAACCCCGGCGGGTCTGTCAAAGACCGTGCAGCACTTGCCATTATCGAAGATGCTTTCCGCACTGGCGCTCTCAAGCCCGGCGGAACTGTTGTCGAAGGAACGGCTGGAAATACTGGCATCGGACTGACGTTGGTGGCCCAGGCCATGGGCTGCAAGGCGATCATCGTCGTGCCGGAAACCCAGAGCCGCGAAAAGCTCGACTTTCTGCGCATGATCGGCGCAGACCTGCGACTGGTCCCCGCCAAGCCCTTCCGTGACCCGGGCAACTACGTCCATGTGTCACGTCGTCTGGCTGAGGAAACCGGTGCTTTCTGGGCTAACCAGTTCGACAATACTGCCAACCGCGAAGGCCATCGCACCACGACAGCCGTCGAAATCTGGAACCAGACGGGCGGAAAGATTGATGCCTTCACCTGCGCCTGCGGCACCGGCGGCACTCTGGCAGGCATCGGAATGGGCCTGCGGGAACAGGCTGCGGCAGCAGGCAAAACGGCCCCAAAGATCGTTCTGGCGGACCCGGAAGGTTCCGCACTCTATGGCTGGGTAAAATCCAACGATCTGACCATCAGCGGCGGTTCTATTACGGAAGGCATTGGCCAAGGACGTGTCACAGCCAACCTTGAGGGCTGCGCACCTGATGATGCAGAGCGAATTGCAGACCCGGAAGCGCTGGAGCAGATCTTTGCCCTGACCGCAGAAGAAGGCCTGTCCGTAGGTGGTTCGTCAGGCATCAATGTTGCAGCAGCTATCCGAACTGCAAGGAAGCTTGGTCCTGGACATACGATTGTTACAATCCTGTGCGATGGAGGGGCAAGGTATCAGTCCAAGCTGTTCAACCCTGAGTTCCTTCGTGCGAAAAACCTCCCGGTTCCCTCCTGGCTGGCGTAAGCACGAAAGTGGCGCGGCGGACCTGAACCGCGCCACAAGCCGATGGAAGGTAACATCATCATGGGTACAGAAACCCTTCCCCATCTTCTGGTCGTCGATGATGACCGTGAAATTCGGGAGCTTCTGAGCAAGTTCCTCGAACGGAACCACTTTCGCGTCACGGCTGCGCGCGATGGTCGTGAAGCCCGAAAAGCCTGGGCCAATGGTCATTACCAGCTTGTGGTTCTGGACCTGATGCTTCCGGGCGAAAGCGGCCTTGAAGTCGCGCGCTGGCTGCGTACCCAGGATAATGTTCCCATCATCATGCTGACGGCCATGAGCGATGAAACCGACCGGATCATCGGTCTGGAATTTGGCGCGGACGATTACGTTGCCAAGCCGTTCAATCCCCGCGAACTCCTCGCCCGCATTCGCGCTGTTCTGCGCCGGACAGTTGATGCGTCTGAAAAACGTCAGGCCACCGATACCCGCAAGATCATGTTTGCCGGCTGGTGCCTCGATCCTGTCCGCCGCCGTCTGCTCAACCCTGATGGAGCAGAAATCTCCCTGACGGGTGGCGAATATGACCTTCTGATCGCGCTGCTGGAACGCGCCAACCGCGTCCTGACCCGAGACATGCTGCTTGAGCTGCTTCGCGGCCGTCAGGCTGGACCGTTCGACCGTGCCATTGACGTCGCCATCAGCCGCCTGCGTCGCAAGCTGGAAGATGACGGCCGGAATGCACAGGTCATTAAAACCGTGCGCGGTGGCGGCTATGTTCTTGCAGCAGAAGTCGAACGCGTCTGAAAGTGCGCTTTTTTCCCAGTTCCCTTGTCGCCCGCACCAGCCTGCTTCTGATTGTCGGGCTGGCCGTCATTGAACTTGCAGGACTGGGAATCCACGCGCTTGACCGTCTTGACCTGGCTGAACGCAGCCAGATGCATGATTACCAGATCCAGGTCTTTTCCATTTATCGCACAATTGCGGAAACAAAGGAGGAAGACCGGAAGAACGCCATAGACGACCTGCACATCCCGTCGAATACAACAGTTCTTCTGCTTGGGACGCCGGATCAGGACATCCATAGCCACAAAATTCCGCTTCCCTTTTTCGCGCCGGGCGGGCTCGCTCCCGGGCGCTTTCATGCCCCGCCTCCCGGTTTCGGTCCCGGCCCGGCCCCGTTTGGCCCCGGTGGGTTGATGGAACCAGGAGGCCCTGGGGCGCTACCGCCCGGGGAAGAGAGCAGGGAACACCCTTTCGGCTCCCCTGAACACCCGCCCTTCCCTAATGAACACGGTTTTGATCGTCCTCATGAAGGCTGGTACGGGCCGGGAAGCAGCGGGCGTGAAGGATATCGAGAGATCCCCCCCTTCATGCGGGGATCGTTCCTTCCTTCCTCTCTTTACCCACTGGAGATCTGGGCTGGGCAGGAACTTCGGACACATTCCACATCGATGCTGTTGCCGGATGGTCATTGCTGGCTTGTCGTCCGTTACGTCATGCCCCTGCCCAACCCGCTCGAAGCTCCGACATTCATCATCGCATTCCTGATGATGTCTCTCTTCGGAGGGGCGCTGATCGTCTGGGCCACACGCCGCCTGATCGCCCCCGTGACGACACTGGCTACTGCCGCGGAAGCACTTGGTCGGGACGTCAACAGCTCAACGGTTCTTCCGGAAAATGGCCCATCAGAGATCCGTCGCGCGGCTATTGCCTTTAATACGATGTCCATGCGGATTCGTCGTTTCGTCTCGGATCGAACGCTCATGCTCACGGCGATTGGGCATGATCTGCGCACACCCATCACACGACTGAAGCTGCGCGCCGAATTCATTGACGATGACGAACTGCGCAACAAGATTCTGGCGGATCTTGATGAAATGGAGGCCATGGTGGCCGCCACACTGGCTTTCGGTCGTGACAGCGCCTCGAATGAACAGGTTGTCTCCCTTGATCTGCGCACCCTGCTCCAAACCATCATGGACGAAGCGGCAGAAAGCCACCCGCAGCAGGCAGATGCGCTGGTCTATGAGTTGCCCGTACAACCAGTCCGGATTCAGGCCCGGTCCGTGGCGCTGAAACGCGCACTGAACAATCTTATTCTCAATTCTCTGAAGTATGGTGGCAGCGCGCATGTCACGCTCATTCCGCCCTCCCAGAAGAAAGAAAAAGACCGCGTCGCCCGCATTATTATCGAGGACAACGGCCCCGGCCTGCCTGAAGGTGAGCTAGAGCGGGTTTTTGAGCCATTCGTGCGGATCGAGACCAGCCGGAACCGTGAGACTGGGGGCACCGGCCTGGGGCTTTCCATCGCCCGGACAATCCTGCGGGCACAGGGGGGTGACGTACGCCTTCAGAACCGTGGCGAAGGTGGCCTGCGGACGATCATCACACTGGCAGCGTAGGCCCCTCTCCTCATCACTTCTCTGCCATCCATAGCCTGAACCGCTCAAAGGCGGTTCCAATCTGTTCAGCATGTCTTTCTATGTCAGGGACGCCCCAACACAGGAGAGCCAAGGCATGAGTGACCAGAACTTTCGCAGCATTCTGACAGGATCATTTTCGACACCATGCGCAGACAATCCGACTGTCGCTATGATCGAAGCCGCATACATCCATGAAGGGCTGAACGCGCGTTACATCAACTGTGACGTCAAGGCAGACAATCTAGCTGACGCCGTCAAAGGTGCCAAAGCCATGGAATGGGTCGGGTTCAACTGCTCCCTGCCCCATAAGGTCGCAGTTCTGGAGCATCTCGATGCTCTGGATGAGTCAGCAAAACTGATCGGGGCAGTTAATTGCGTCGCCATCAAAGACGGGCGCCTGACGGGCCATAACACAGACGGCAAAGGGTTTCTGGCGTCCTTGAAAGAGATCACAGATCCAGCCGGAAAACGCGTTCTCCTTCTTGGTGCAGGTGGAGCTGCACGTGCGATTGCCGTTGAACTGGCACTGGCCGGCGTCGCCCATCTCACCGTCGTCAATCGTGACGTTAAGAAAGCCGAGACCATTGCTGCACTTGTGCGTGACAACTCGAGCGCAGATGCCGAAGCCAAGCACTGGCAGGGCGACGTTTCCGTTCCCGAAGGCACAGATATCGTCATCAATGCCACATCCATCGGCCTTGGTGATCCGGGGGCGATTCCTCCTGTGGACATCAAAAGCCTGACCAAAGGGCAGATTGTTGCGGACGTCATTCCCAACCCACCGCAAACACGCTTCCTTCAGGAAGCCCACGCGCAAGGCTGCACAACCCTCGATGGCTTGGGAATGCTGGTCAACCAAGGCCTGATTGGTGTTGAGATCTGGCTGAGCAAAACGCTCGATGGAGACGTGATGGCCCAGACACTGGAAGAAATTTTTGAATCATCCGGAGACTGAACTCCGAGGCCCCTCCGTCTGGAACACAGACGGAGGGGTTTGCATTTTGCCTAGATAGGCTCTGCCCGGCGACGCAGCCAGACTGTCAGAACGAGGCAGACTGCCGCCAGCAACACACCCCACCAAAGTGAAGGCATCGAAAACAGGGCTAGAAAGTCCAGATGTCCGGTTACGATCTTATCTGTTGGCGTATGCTGTACATCAAACCCATCAGACTGGGTGGCGATGATCTTCATCTGGGCATCGTGGAAGCCAGTCCCGGGAAAATGCAAAAAGCGGTCCCATATGATGGCCGTAATATGGTTCGTACGCAGACCAATGGCTTCCACAATATAAAGACCCGCCAGTCCCCCTAATACCCACACGGCAGGCACGGTTCTGACACTGGCTGAGACCAGGAACAGAACGGCATAAATCGGTAACCACCACAGAGTATTCAGCACAATATAGGCAACATCATCGATTATCAGATGACCTACACTGGCTTGTTCTGCCAGACCCACCGGAGAGATTCCGTATGCCTGTGCAGTCGCAACAATAAGAACGATCGTCGCCACCCAGCTTAAAAACAGCGATAAAAGAGGGCCGATCACAAGCACAACACTCGCCTTGGCCGCTACGCTCAATCGGTCCGAGACAGGCAGAGACTTCCAGAAAAGCACCGACAGATCCTTACGTTCATTATAGAACGTACCGAGCGCATAGATGCATCCCACCGTCAGGGCTGCGACATTGGCGATCCCAAACAGCATTTCCGCAGTGATCCTGAACATCAGGATTGGTGGAACACTTTCTGCCGTCCCTTTTATGACCTTGAGGTGGCTCGTGTGCAGCTGCAAGCAGAGAAGAACCAATGGCAGACAAACCATTACCAAGGGGCCGAGTATCAAAAACCGGTTTCCCCAAAGCTCTCGCCTGACAGACCAGACGTATTGCTTCAGCGGCCAGGTTATTTTTCCATATTCGCTCATGCCCCTGCCCCTTTCCTGTTCCCGCGGTTCTGTCCCATCAGCACCAGAAACAGATCGGCCAGTCGTGGCTGGCGTGTTTCGCCAAGGGCCGCCAGTTCACTGTGCGGCACACCATCAAAAAGCATGATCGGCTGCCCCATGATGAGCCTTTCACTGATCGGCCCCAGATGTCGGGCAGCGTCCGAAGTCTCCGCTCTGGGTTTCAGTTCCACGAAACGCTGCGCCAGATTTTCCATGCTGTCCTGTAGGGTGATGCGACCATCCCCGATCAGAATGACATCTGTGAGGATATCCTCGATTTCCTCGACCTGATGGGTCGTCACCAGAATGGTGCGGTCATGGTCGAAGTAATCATTAAGAAGCGTGATGTAGAATTCACGACGATACAGCAGGTCCAGACCCAGCGTCGGCTCATCAAGTACCAGCAGCTTGGCATCAATAGCCATGACCAGCGCCAGATGAAGCTGCGCGACCATACCCTTGGACAGATCCCGCACGCGGGAACGCTTCTGAATGTCTGTCCGGGAGAGAAAGTGCTCCGCCCGGCTCCGGTCAAACCGTGGGTGAACGCCTTCGACATAGTCCAGAACCTGCCAGACCTTCATCCAGCGCGGGAGCAAAGCCACATCGGCAATGAAGCAGACATCCTGCATCATCGCTTCGCGCTCACGCCAGGGATCACGCCCCAGAACCCTGAGGGAACCTTCATAGGGGACAAGACCCAGAATGGCATTCAGAGCTGTCGTCTTGCCTGCACCATTCGGTCCGATCAGGCCAACAATCCGGCCTGATGGAATACTGAGGTCAATGCCCAGAACACCTTTGCCGCCGCGATGCACTTTTCGCAGACCCTGTGCTTCAATACAGATCATGCGACATCTCCGTCTTTGAGAAGATCATTCAGGCTGAGACCAAGACGACGGATTGTCCGTAGCGTTTCCGGCCATTGTTCCGTCAGGAATTTCTGACGTTCGCTCTCACCGAGCCGCGCCAGCGCACCCTGCGCCACGAACAGTCCAAGACCACGACGCTTCTCGACCAGCCCTTCATCAGAAAGCTGCTGATACGCCTTCATCACGGTCAAAGGATTCACCTGACATTCGGCTGCAACCTGTCGAACCGACGGGATCGCATCACCCTCAGCGACAGCGCCGTCCAGCATCATGCCGACCACCCTGTCCCGGAGCTGCTGATAGATCGGCTGGCTCTCATTCCACGCACCATCCACAACACACCTCCTCAAATCTCTCTACCCGGGACTCCATTTCGTACGCCTTATTTCCGTTCTGGTGATTTACATAACTATATCACCAAATCGGAAGCAAGGAGATTTCCGTACCGGCCTGCCCGCGACGTATCCAACCGCAGGCCAGGTCCTTTCAGGTTTGGACAAAAAATAAAGCGCCATCTCCCAAGAGATGACGCTGTAAAAAACCTCAGATTCAGCCATGCTGGCAGATCAGAACATGGCGCGATCTGGAATTGTATTTCCATACGACGAAATATTATCAATTGTCTGAGAAAATTTTTCATTATTTTCAGAAGAACGCGAGAATCCGCTACCAGAACATGCAGACATCACCAGAAACAACGGAATAAAAGCCAAAGAAAATACTGGATTTACTGTCTTATTTTTTGTCACCTTCTCATCCTCTTCTTGTTTTTTTCGGACCATACTCCTTAAAAAATTTACACACACGCTTAGCGCTACAAAAGCGCATGTGCGTTGAAAATATTATGTTTGTTTTCATCTTTTTAGAAGAAATAAGTACACTTTAACAAAGAGCCAAAAAGTTCTCTATCTATGCATTTAGGTATAATTTCACGGCAAATACTCGCAGGTTGAGCGGGTAACCTTCGCACGAAAGTATTTTGCATATTATTTCTAAAATATTGGTACTTTCGGAGAGAACGCAAAAAAAGCCTACCTGAAAATCAGGCAGGCTTGTAAGTCTCAAACGCGGATTAATCTGGCGGCAAAGAAGCCGTCCATTCCGCCCCGATCCCACCAGAGACCGGGATGTGTTCGGAAAAATCCTTCCGGCGTCCGGGCAATCGCCATGTCCGCCAGTTCTTCATCCGTGAACGGCACATGCTTCCAGCCCCCACGTTCAAGCGCGGCTGCGATGCGATCTGGACCCTCTTCATCCTGAAGAGAGCAGACGGCATACATCAGCATGCCACCCGGCTTCAGCATGTCACGCGCTGCGTCAATGAAAGCGTCCTGACCTTCCGCCAATGCCGTGACATCACGCGGGCGTTTGATCCACAGCACATCCGGATGACGGCGGAACGTCCCTGTTGCTGAACACGGTGCATCCAGCAGCACCGCATCAACGGGGGCTTTCGGGCGCCACTTCAATCCATCTGCAACAATCGTCTCAGCAGTTGCGCGCATCCGGGTGATGTTCTCACGCAGGCGAACTGCGCGGGACTCTTCCTTTTCGATGGCCGTGACATCTGCGCCGGCAGCAGAAAGCTGAGCCGTCTTGCCTCCTGGGGCCGCACAGAGGTCAATCACCGTCTTCCCGGCGACATCCCCCATAAGCTTCACAGGCATGGCAGCAGCCACATCCTGTGCCCAGAACTGCCCCTCTTCGAAGCCTTCCATTGTCGCAATCCGTGTCCCAGCCGGATAACGCACAGTCCCTGTCGGCAGGACATCGCCACCTTCAGGAGCAATTGCCCCCGGGCGCAGGCTCAGATCCAGCGGCGCCTCACGATGCAGTCCGCGGGAAATGGACCGTGCGCGATGACCCCAAGCGCTCCACAACCACGCCGGAACATCCAGTCTGGCGTCATCGAGCCCTTCCAGAAGATCACGCCCTTCACGCGCCACACGCCGAAGCACAGCATTCGCCAGCCCGGCGAAAGGCGCCAGACCGCGACGACGCAGCAGGTCAACAATCGTGCCTACCGCTGCATGGGGTGGCGTTTCCAGATGCAACAGTTGCGCCACACCCAGAAGCAACGCACACCGAACAGGCTCGGGCGGTTCACGGCGCAGCATCGGCTGAAGAATTTCAGTCATGCTCCCCATGTACCGCAGCGTTGTTGCCGCCAGACGATGCGCAGAAGCACGATCCCGCGGGTCCATCGGCCCGGCACGGTCCAGCGTCGTTTCGAGCATACGGCGATGTTCAACCACACCGCAGACAATGTCGAAGGCAAGATCACGTGTCGGATCCGGACTGGGGCGGCGCTCCTGTCCCGGCTTCGGACGGCGTCCTCCCTGGCGGGACGCGGACGGGTTCTTCGGACGGCCGGAGCCGCGAGGGGGCGTATTCTGTGTCATTATCGGGCGTTGATCTCTCGCATGCTGCCGAAATCGCATCTTGCGGCGCCGGACGCAATGGAGTCTTCTGCCGCAATGTCCGATCAGATTGCAGAAAATCTCTCCGCCATCCGTAGTCGCATCATTCAGGCCTGCGAAACATCAGGCCGCCCTGCCACGGATGTGGGCCTCGTTGCCGTCAGCAAATTTCATCCGCAGGATGCCGTGGAAGCGGCCTTGAAGGCCGGTCAGCGCGTCTTTGGTGAGAACCGCGTTCAGGAAGCAGCCTCCAAGTTTCCAGCGCTTCGTGAGACCTGGCCAGACCTGCGCCTGCACATCATCGGTGGCCTCCAGACCAACAAGGCCGTCGATGCCTGTCGCATCGCAGATGTGATCGAGACTCTGGATCGCCCCGCCCTTTCTGATGCGCTGGAAAAGGCTGCAGAGAAGACAGGCCGCCTTCCGGAGTTGCTCATTCAGGTCAACACAGGGAACGAGCCACAGAAATCTGGCATCCCCCGCGATGAAGCCGACGCGTTCATCAAGGCCTCAATGCTGCGCTTTGGAGCGAAGGTGCGTGGGTTGATGTGTATCCCGCCAGAAGATGAAGATCCCGCTCCACATTTCCACTTCCTGACACAGCTTGCACAGCGCCACGGACTCCCCGTGGTATCCATGGGCATGTCGGCCGATTTCGAGACAGCCATTGCCGAAGGCGCCACCCTTGTAAGAGTTGGAAGTGCCATTTTTGGCTCTCGCCCCATGACCGGATCCTAACGCGCACCTTGCATCCCTGTAAGAAATCTTGTCATGAGGGGGAATAGACCACGCTTCGACACATCCCTGTGAGGCGATGGTTTCCTGCGATGCCCGTAAATGGAACCACCGATGCCAGAACACGACGGCGATCACGCTTCCCCTCCTTACCCCGGCGCCGGGGTTCCGGTGGACAGCGGCGAAGTCCTTCAGACCATCGAACAGGCGCACAAAGAGGGAAATACTTCTGAACTCGGTGACACAGAGGGCGCTGGCGGCCACAAGAAGCCCGGCGGCTTTGGCGCGCTTCTGGCTGTTCTGGGTGTCGTGTATGGCGATATCGGAACGAGCCCGCTTTACGCCCTTCAGTCTTCCGTCGGCATTGTAGGATCTGCCAAGCATCCGGCAGCAGCCTGGGAAGTCATGGGACTGGCCAGCCTGACGTTCTGGGCGCTCATGCTGATCGTGACGTTCAAATACGTCATCCTCATCATGCGGGCAGACCATGATGGTGAAGGCGGCATCATTGCCCTGATGTCCCTCGCCCAGCGCGTCTGCAAATCCCAGAAATTCCGATGGCTATTCGGTCTCGTCGGCATTGCAGGCACCTGTCTTTTCTTCGGGGACAGCATCATTACGCCGGCCGTGTCGGTGCTTTCTGCCGTTGAAGGCATCGAAATCGCCGTCCCCTCTGCCAGCCATGTCATCATCCCGATCGCGATGGTGGTTCTGGTCGCACTCTTTGCGGCGCAGGCCCTCGGAACGGGCAAGATCGGCAAGGCGTTCGGGCCGATTATGGTGCTCTGGTTCACCGTTCTTGCCATTCTCGGTGTCCGCGGGATTCTGCTTTACCCGCACATTCTGCTGGCTCTGTCTCCCACCTTTGCCCTCGAATTCATTGTCCTGCACGGATACCTGTCGTTTATCGCGCTGGGATCTGTCGTGCTGTCCGTGACGGGTGCCGAGGCACTTTATGCTGACATGGGCCATTTTGGCCGGGCCCCCATCCGCAAGGCATGGCTGTTTTTCGTTCTGCCATCCCTCACCCTGAACTATTTCGGCCAGGCAGCTCTGCTGATCCATGATCCGGCAACACTGGCCAACCCGTTCTATCATCTCGGGCCACACTGGGCGCAGATCCCGCTTCTGATCCTTGCCACCTTCGCAACCGTCATTGCGTCTCAGGCCGGTATCTCGGGAAGCTTCTCGCTCTGCCGCCAGCTCATTCAGCTTGGCTACCTGCCCCGCACCCGCATTGTGCACACCAATGCCTCAGAAGAAGCACAGATTTACCTGCCGTCCCTGAACTGGATCCTCGGTTTCGGCGCACTGGTACTGGTTCTGTCTTTCCGGTCCTCCGCTGCACTGGCCGCTGCATACGGCATCGCCGTGACCGGTACGTTCCTGTGCACCTGCGTTCTGGCAATGGTCGTGTTCCGCCGCACCTTCAAGTGGAGTGCTGCTGCTGTCGGCGCTGTGTTCGGGCTGTTCTTCGTCGTGGATGCGGTGTTCTTCTCCGCCAACGTCCTGAAAATCCCGGATGGCGGCTGGGTCCCACTCGCCATCGGTATTATCAGCACCATCGTCATGACCACCTGGAAGCGTGGACGTGGGCTGATTGCTGCCAAGCAACAGGCGGACTCCATGCCCATGGCCTCGTTCCTAGCTCGCCTGCCGCAGTCCCGCACCATCCGCGTGCCAGGTCTTGCGGTCTTCCTGACAGCCAACCCGGACGTGGTCCCCAACTCGCTGCTACATAATCTGAAGCACAATAAGGTCCTGCATGAGCATGTCATGTTCGTGACCGTGCAGAACCTTGATCAGCCGGAGGCTGAGCGTGGCCACCGCACGATCGTTCAGGAATTGGCCCCGAACATCAATCGCGTGATCGTCCGCTACGGCTTCATGGAAATGCCGAACCTGCCGCGTGCGCTCATGGAGCTGAAGGCACTTGGTGTGGCGTTTGATGCCATTCAGGCCTCGTATTTTACGTCCCACGAGCTTGTGGTTCGCTCTCGCGTTCCCAAGATGCAGCTCTGGCGGATGTGGCTGTTCCTGCTTCTCCTGCGTAATGCCGCCTCCACCACGGAATTCTTCCGTATCCCGCCTGATCGCGTGGTGGAGTTTGGCGTCCGGATTGCAATTTGACCGAACCTCTTTCTCTCTACATTCACTGGCCATTCTGTCTGGCGAAGTGCCCTTACTGCGACTTCAATTCCCACGTCCGGGATGAAATTCCGCAGAAGCGCTTCGCCGCAGCCTTGCGTCGTGAACTGGCGCATGACGCGGCCCGTCTTGGCCGCCGGCCACTCCGCTCCATTTTCTTCGGCGGCGGCACACCGTCCCTGATGGCTCCGGAAACGGTCGCAGCTCTTATCGAAGATGCGCATCAGCTTTTTGATGCCGAGCCGGATCTGGAAATTACGCTCGAAGCAAATCCGACCAGCGTCGAAGCCGGAAAATTTGCGGCTTTCCGTCAGGCTGGCGTAAACCGCGTCTCGCTCGGCGTGCAAAGCCTTCGCGACGACGCCCTGAAGATGCTCGGTCGGGAACACTCTTCAGGACAGGCTATTCGTGCTCTCGAAATTGCGCGCACACTGTTTCCGCGCATTTCGTTTGATCTGATCTACGCCCGCTCCGGCCAGAGCGATGCTGATTGGCAAAATGAACTATCCACCGCGTTGGATCTGGTGGCGGATCATCTGTCGCTTTATCAGCTCACAATTGAGCCCGGCACGAAGTTCGAAGCCCTGCACCGGCGTGGAGAACTGACACTCCCGGATGCCGAAGACGCTGCACGCCTTTATGACCTCACCGGCGATACGGCCGCAAAGCATGGCCTCCTGCCCTATGAAGTTTCCAACTATGCACAGCCCGGCGCGGAAAGCCGCCACAATCTGACCTACTGGCGCTACGCCGATTATATCGGCATCGGCCCTGGCGCGCATGGTCGCCTGACTTTGGATGGAGAGCTTTACGCAACCCGTCGTCACCGCGCCCCTGAACCCTGGGCGGACCGTGTTGAAAAAACGGGTTCTGGCAGTACGGACGAAACCCTTCTGTCTGCGGAAGAACGTGGCCGGGAAGCCCTTCTGATGGGGCTGCGTTTGTCTGAAGGCATCAATGAAGCCAGATTTACCGAACGCACGGGTAGACCGATGGAAGATTGCGTCGATCCGTTCATGCTTGAGGCTTGCCTGGAAGAAAACTACCTCACCCGTGACGGCGGAATTCTAAAGGCAACTGGCGAAGGAAGACTTCGTCTTGAAGCATTACTGGCAAGATTGGTCACATGAAGGCATGATCGGGCGTTAATTAACAGGACGAGACCATGCGCCGATCCATTCTCTCTGCCCTCCTTGCTGCCTGCGCTCTGACCGGCATTGCGTCCGCTGCCCCTGTGGCTCCGGGATATTACATTCAGGATAACGACTATCTCGGCCCAGGCGGCTCAGACATCCAGTCCGTCATCCCGCTGCTCAACCGCGAAAACGTCAATCTCCTGGGTTTGACCGTGACGATCGGAGACGACTGGGAGAACGCTGAATCTGCACATCTCCGTCGCTTCCTGGAAATTGCAAAGCAAACCCAGGTACCTGTAGCGGATGGCGCTACCATGCCACTCGTCAACACCGTTGCGGCAACGAAGCTTCGTGAAAAGCAGTACGGCACCATTCCCTGGAAGGGCGCATGGGGTGGTCTAGGCTCCATTGACCACACTCCAGAGACACAGCCCGCACTCGGCAAGATGGCCGAAGGCACACCACACATGGCCGTCGATCCGCTCCCCGCGGCGATGGTGCTGATCAAGGCCGTTCATGATCACCCGCATCAGGTCACGATCATTGCGGCAGGTCCTTTGACCAATCTCGCCCTTGCCATCCGTCTGGACCCCACCTTTGCCGCTACGGCCAAGCAGCTTGTATTCATGGGTGGCCTGCTGGATTCCAGCATGATGTCCATCACAGGCAATGCGGACTTTGCTTCAGACTTCAACATGATCGGCGATCCGGAAGCAGCCCATATCACACTGACCGCACCGTGGGCTGCCATCACATGCGTCGGCAATGTCTCCAACGACATCATGATGACGCATGAGCTGATGAACCGCATCGCGGAGAAGAAAACGCCGGTCACCGAGTATCTTCAGAAGTTCTACGGCCCGCTTCCGCTGTGGGATGAACTAACCTCTGCAATTGCTGTCGAGCCAGATCTGGTTACGAAGTCTGTCGATGCCTATATGGACATCAACACGGCACCCGGCATGGATTACGGACATGCACATGTCTGGCCGGATGCGACTGCACCCAAGGGCATGGGCCTTCGCAAGGTGAAAATCGTCCAGTCCGTGGATACGAAGCGCTTTATCAACGAGTTCGTCGCCCAGGCTCAGAATGCCATGGGAACGCACTGACACCAGACTTTCCAGAAGGGCACCCGACATGCTGAACATCATCAAGCTGGCCGTCGGTTGCCCGACCATCGAAGTGCTGCGTGAGCGCATGCAGCACCCGCGTGTGAACGGTCATGGCGCCGTCCCCACGCGGACAATGCCCAAGCGTGCAGCCGAAGTCCTAGACGGCGGCTCTCTTTATCGCGTGATGGACGGCATGATTCTGTGCCGTCAGCCCATCATAGGGCTTGAAGCCTGCCGTCGCCCGGATGGGACGGAAGGAACACTGATTGTAGTCTCAGACGACATCATCCCCGTTCAGCCCCGCACCATGCGTCCCTTTCAGGGATGGCGATATCTGGACCCAAAAGATGCGCCCCCTGATCTCGGCCAGTCAGCGGGCAGTGATGGGGTGGCTGATCTTCCGCCTCAACTTCGCAGAGAGCTGGCAGAACTCGCTTTAATCTGAAAACGCTCCCTCAAAAGGGCCGATATGGAACAATACAGTCATTCAAGCGTTCAGCCTGAACGCCGAGACTGCATTGCAGGCTCTCTCCTGCCCTGAAGGAGATTTTCCTTGCCTCCGTTCCATTCAATTCCTCGCAAAAGACTGCGTCACGCGTCCCTGCTCCTGGCCGGAAGTCTGTGCTTAAGTGCGGCTCCTGCGCTTCAGGCCGCTGATGCACCTGCGACCGCCAGTGCACCGTCAAAGGCGCAACTCCTGCCGGGCAAAATTGTCTATGCCCAACTCACAACGCCAGACCTCAAAAGCGCCAAGGCTTTTTACGGGTCGCTTCTGGGGTGGACCTTTCAGGACGTTCCCGTCTCAAAAGGGCAATATGCACAGGCGCTGGTTAACGGAGCGCCAGTCGCAGGCCTGGTCGAGCTTCCACGCATGGCACATCATGGGGACCCGCTTTGGCTCCCGTTCATTTCCGTGTCAGACGTAAAAGCGGCCGCAGAGGCAACGAAAATCTGGGGCGGCCATATTCTCTTCAAACCTCAAATGGTTGAAGGACGTGGCCACGAGACTGTCTTGGCAGATCCGCAGGGTGGCCTGTTCGCCGCACTGCACTCCAGTGCAGGTGATGAACCGGATGTTGAGACGCCACCCGCTCAGGGAACATGGATCTGGAGCGCCCTGCTGACGAACAATCCCTACGCAGCAGCTGGATTTTACCAGAAGCTGTTTGGATATACGGTCGAATCAGTTCAGGACGCCAAGCGTGGCACGGCTTATTTGCTGGAATCCCAGTCCTTCGCGCGCGCTACAATCAATCCGCTCCCCGCTCGCCTCCCGGAAGGGGCACACGCACGCTGGATGAACTTCGTACAAGTGGACAGCGTAGAGGCCGCCGCCCAGAAAGCCGTGACGCTTGGCGGGACAATTCTCGTACAGCCTCATCCAGATCGGCAGAACACCACCATTGCCATTGTCGCCGACCCCACCGGCGCAGCCTTCGGGCTGATGGAATGGCATGACCCCAACGCAGCGGGGGATGCAAAATGATCAAACGTTTATCTCGCACACTGGCCCTCATAGGTGCCTTTTCCCTCATGCCACTCCTGTCAGGCTGCGTCGGTTATGACGGTTACGACGGATATTATGGCGGGGGTGGCTACGGCGGCAGCTACTACAACACTGGCT
>NZ_JBDOBO010000029.1:0-29727 GCF_047723935.1 Gluconobacter sp. | reverse complement strand
ATAACTTAATTATTTAATTTAAATCCAAGATGTTAGTATCCTGGATGCGAATGGCACGGGCTATATGCCTATCATATCTCACCCGGACACGGTCTTCCGTAATGGTAATCTGTTCCCATTCAATCTAACGCAGCAGTTCTGCTATGCCTTCAATACAGAAACCCGCAGCGTATAGCCTGCGGGTTTGAGGAGAACACTCATAAGAATGCTCCCGGCTAGGTTTGGTATAGAACCGTTTAGAGACGTCACGCGAATGCCAATATGATCAAATGTCAGGTCAGAAAAGTTCATTATTGGCCCTCGTTTCCAGGCCAACCACGGTTTTCTGGAATGGAACAAATCGCTCCAGACTTTCTACTCAAGGCAGCCAAACAGCAATCACGTTATATTCGGACAAATCGACATCGCCCGCCTCTTCCTCGAGGGGATCAACGTGAGCGTATAATGATCCAAAGCACAATGCCTTTCGCTCTACCCAAAACGCAGAGCGAAAGTCCATCACCCCGAACCGTTAATCAGCAGTTGCTCGGTTCCTTTAGGTGACCAAGTTTCTTTTTATCGGTATTTTTGCCACTGGCATGTCGCCCATTTCAATGTGCATTAGAACAATTCTCCAGAATGAGAATTGTCATGGGAGCTAAACGGGGAGTATTTTCCTATTATTGGCTAGGAAGGGAGGGGTATATAAAGTTTACTCCCATTCGACCGAAAGCGCTTTTCACAGTATTAGCCAACAAGGTGCAGGTTGTAAGTGGTCCAACACCATCTGGAACTGCGGTAACCGTATGCGCGACACCTTTGACAGATTTGAGGTCGACATCTCCCACAACACGCCCCTCATCCGGGCAATAGCTGATCCCGATATCGACGAGGCAACTCTCTGGCTTGATCCAGTCCGCAGTGACCAATCTGGCTTTTCCTACCGCTGAAAAGAGGACATCTGCTTTCTTGCAATGTGATGTGATGTCCTGTGTGTCGATGTGAACGACGGAAACCGTTGCACCACGATCCAAGAGCAGCATGGTAAGCGGGCGCCCAACAACGGGTGAACTGCCAACGATGACACAGTCTTTTCCGCGTAAATCGCCGACGAGATGCTCTGCGGCCATCAAGGCACCTGTTGCCGTGCAGGGTTGAAAGCCTAGAGTTCCACTCATAATCCTTCCAAGATTGAGCGGATGCAGACAGTCGACATCTTTCTCTGCAGGAAGAGCCTCAATAACAGTTTGGCGGGAGATTCCCTCCGGAAGTGGAAACAGAACCAGAATTCCGTCTATCTGTTTGTCAGCGCCGAGCTCTCTGACCGTTTGACAAAAATTTCTCTCATTTTGTCCCGCAACGTCAACAACCCGTAGGTTTGTTCCGGCTTGTTCCGCCAGCAAGCCAATGCGACGCAAATAGGCTGAGGGTCCTGCGTCAAAAAAACTGGTGACCACGGCGAGAGTGGGCGTATGGTCCAAATTTTTCTGTTGCGAAAAGATCTGTGCCTTGAGGCTGGCCAAATAGTTTTGGGCGAGCTCGGAGGTATGTAGGATGGCTGTCATTTGTAGGCCTCACAGGGCGCTGACGAGATATGTCGCGCATCTTTGAAGGTGGGGAACAAGATCTTTCTGGATTTGCGTCAGGGAATAACAGCTGGCGGGAAAGACGATGCTGAGCGCACCAGCAATCTGCCCATCCATATTGAAAGCAGGCACTCCAAGGGCCCGTAGATCGCTGTTTGGGGTCACGTCTTTCAACGCGAAGCCCTGAGATCGAATTTCTGTCAGTCCGTGAGCCACACTGTGCGCTTCCGCGTCAGAGAGGCCAGACGTGATTAAGATGGTCTGTTGTCGATCCTGAGGCAGAAACGCGCAGATGGCCTGACCAGTCGCGGTTCTGGCAAGAGACATGCTGCTCCCAATGGTATGCCCAGACATTTCAGCAGACTTGTCGGCAGGATTATGAAAAACATAGATCGCCTCGTCTGCGTCCAGCAGGGCAAGAGAAATGGACTCCCCAATAACAATGGATTCCGCTCGGAGAACTGGCCCAACAAGATGACCGATGGAGCGGCTCTGCAGAAAGCCAAGACCTAGCTTCAAGGCGCGTGCTGTGAGCCTGTACCGCTGATCAATGCTCCGGACATATCCCAGGGATTCCAACGTTCTGACAAGTCGCCGCGTGGCAGCCCGTGTATGACCGACCAACCGAGCAATGTCGGCAACAGTCATGTCTGTCTGACCATTTTCAAATGCTCTCAGAACTTCAAGACCCTTAACAAATGTCAGGGAAATCTCGGTATCGGGCACAGGCGAGGGTTGATCCATGGACAAATCCGTTCTTGGACAAAAAACTATGCGTAGACGTTACGAATATCATTGCAGGCTGAAAATGATTATGCCTAAAATAATTATAACGAACAAGGGTTCGAATACCGAACTATCTCTTCTGATAGAAGCTGAAAAACAGGAAGCACCGCGTGAAAGTCCACGTCATTTTTGCCCATCCTCTGGAAGATAGCTTCAATGCTGCGCTGTTCAGGCTTGTTAAGCAGACGCTGGAAGCTGAAGGACATGAAGTCGACGCTCTGGACCTGTATCGGGAAAATTTCGATCCTGTACTCAGTCCACAGGATCGTATTGAATACCATGATGTCACCATCAATCAGCATCGCGTGGCAGATTACGTGAAGCGCCTTCAAAGTACGGATGCGCTGATTCTCTGTCATCCCGTATGGAATTTTGGCTGGCCCGCCATTCTCAAGGGATATTTTGATCGGGTTTTCCTGCCGGACGTCTCTTTCAAACTGATAGACGGAAAACTTTCTCCCGGTTTTACAAACATCAAAAAGGTCATGACTGTCACCACTTATGGTTGCCCAAGGCACCGTGCTTTCGTTCTTGGTGATCCGCCAAGGAAGAATGGGACCCGTTTTCTGCGTGCCGTTATGAACCGTCGCGTAAGCGTCGATTACCTGGGGCTTTACAATATGAACAACACCACGTTGAAGGCTCGTCGGACGTTTATGAAAAAAATCGTTCGTCGTCTGAAAGCCATCTGAGACCTTTTCCAACCGGGGAGTAAATGCGGTGACTGCTCGTTTCTTTGACTTGGACGCCCTGGGTCTCACACTTCTAGAAGAAAGCAAGGGCAGGGCCGCAGCATTGATGCAAAAAGGGATTATTCCCTGTCTGGCACTGGTGGAGGTCGGCGATGACCCACAAAGTGCTACATACGTCAGTCGCAAAATCGAGGACTGCAAAAAAGTTGGGATTGCAGTCCAGAAGATTGTTCTGTCCGAAACGATCACGCAGGCTGACCTTTTGGACCAGATCCTGCAGCTTGATAGAGACACATCCATTACCGGAATTTTGGTTCAACTTCCTTTGCCCGCACATTTGAATGAGGGACAGGTTCTTCAGGCGATCAGCGCCGAGAAAGATGTTGATGGTCTTCACCCTGTGAATTTGATGTCTCTGACGACATCAGATCCGTCTGTTATTCCCTGCACTGTGAGGGGGATTGATGCAGTATTGCAGCAGACGGGGCTTGTTCTGGAAGGGGCAAATGTTGCTGTTTTAGGGCGAGGGCGCCTTGTCGGAGGTCCGGCGACACTCTTGCTTTCAGGAAAGAGCAGAAATGCAACCGTTACGTCATTGCATCGTAAGAGTAGAAATTTTAAGGATGTGCTTAGGAATTCCGATGTCATTATAGCAGCAGCGGGTTCAGCGCATCTTGTGATACCTGATATGGTTCGCGCCGGAGCGGTAGTCATTGATGTTGGCATGAGTTGGCCCGAAGGCTCCTTACAAGGCGATGTCCATCCTGCGGTTGCTGAGATTGCGAGCTGGATGACGCCGCCTGATCGAAGTTTTGGCGTGATGACACGCATGATGCTTCTCAAAACCGTTCTGGACCTCGCGGAAAAAAGGATTGCTGCATGACTGTATCGGTCGGCCGAGTGCGTGCGGTGCTCATGAGGGAAAGCTCCATTGAGCTTCTGCCGTCCCGTATTCTGGAGCTTTCGGGTGTTCTGCCCGATCTTGCCGGTGGGTCGAGGGTTTTCGTCACCTGGCTTCCAGGTGTTCCATTTGCAGACGTACTGGCAGCCTGTGACCTGCTAAAGCTATGTGGCTATCTACCTGTTCCTCATGTGGCGGCCCGCTCTATCCGCGATAAAGACCATTTGCAGGACATCTGCACTGCGTTGGGTGAGCGGGATATTCCGCGGATGCTCCTGATCGCAGGGGGAACAGAGAAACCTGCTGGCATCTTCGCGGATACAGTACAGGTTTTGGAAACAGAGATCCCTGTTCGCAAGGGCATTCGCACTGTCTACGTTGCGGGGCATCCTGAAGGGCACCCGCAAGCCTCCGAGGCAACATTGCTGGAGTATATGCGCCGCAAACAGGATCTTGCACGGGCGCAGGGTTTGAATATGCAGATCGTAACGCAGTTCTGCTTTGATGCTGCTCCAGTCCTTGCTTGGGAGAAACGGCTAAGGGAAGAGGGCATTACACTGCCAATCAACCTGGGAGTTTACGGGCTGACAACGCCAAAAACGTTGGTGCGGTATGGTCTGGCCTGTGGTGTTGGGCAATCTTTGCGTTTCATGCAGCGTCAACGTTGGAAACTTCATCGCTGGTTTATGCCGTGTAATCCGCTGCCTCTTGTGGATGCCGTTGCCCAAGAAGTTGCCGAAACACCTAACACCAATTTCCGCGGACTACACTTTTACCCGTTTGGAGCGATTGCGCGCACGCTGGAGTGGCGTCGTACACTTTCTCTCAGCACTGGAGACCATTCATGACAAAAAAACTGTCGGGCCTGACATGTGCGGCGGGTGCGCTTCTATTGGGGCTTGGAGGGTGTTCAACATCACCGCATGCGTCCTCTTCAAATCTCCCGGTTGATGACCGGTACGGTGACGGGGGCGTGAGTGCCTTTTACAGGGCCACTTCAGCTACTCCGCCAATACCGGGACAGCTGATACAGCATGAAGAAATGGATCCGACCAAACTCCCTCAAGGAGCCAGTCATGGGGTCAGGATCCTGTACTCTGCCAATAATGGGATGAAAAAAGGCGATCTCGTAACGGTTTCAGGGCAGGTCCTTTTCCCAAAAGGTCAACCGCCAGCCGGGGGATGGCCTGTTGTCGCCTGGGAACATGGAACAACGGGAATTGCGGATGTCTGCGCTCCATCATGGCGCGGCTATTCGAGCCGGGATAAGGCTTACCTCTCACGTTGGCTGTCTGAGGGGTTTGTTGTTGTCGCGACCGATTATCAAGGTTTAGGGACACCGGGACCGCATCCATATCTGTTTTATCGCCCCGAAGGGTACAGTGTTCTGGACGGGCTACGAGCTTCCCTCAAAGGTTTTCCCGACGAGATCCGGAACTGGATTGTGCTCGTTGGGCAGTCTCAAGGCTCTGGCGCAGCGCTGGGAGCAGCGTGGCTGGCCCCCTCATATGCTGCTGAGTTGAATATTCATGGTGTGGTTGCAACGGGTCTCGTGACGGGCTTTGCTGTGCCGCCCGGAGCCAGACATGCTCCCATCCCCGAAGTCTATACAGATGCTAGCAAAATGGATTCCGCATTTGCCATGCTTCGGGTCGAAGGTTCTGATCAATCTTTACAGCCCGAAACAGACAGTCATACGGTCATGACAAGCGCGGGGCACCACATGTCCCAGATTGCCCGACATGCGTGCCTTCATGATCTTTTCGACAAGGCGGATCAGTTAAAAGTGCAGAGTAGTGCACTGTTCAACGAGAAGCTTTCTGCTTTTGAAGCAGGCCATGATGCAGCATTCACGATCCCGAACGCGAAGATCAGCTTTCCCGTTTTTGCCGGGACAGGTCTGGCCGATGATGAGGCCGGGGTGAACGGGCAGTATAACGCTGTGGCAGCCATGTGCGATGCAGGAACGCATGTCTTCTGGAAGCGCTATCCGGGCATGACCCATAATGGTGCAGTCAATGTGTCTCTCAAGGACTCCGTTCCCTTTGTGAAGAGACTTCTGGCTGGCCAAAAGCCTCAGCAGAACTGCGCTTCAATCAAGCCTCCCGGACCTGTAGAGGCAGCCCTTCCGAATGTTCCATGGAATAACTAAGCCGACTGAATAGCCCTTAGCCGGACCCGTGGCCGGCCTTTTCAAGGATACAAGACCATGCAGACCACGAGCGACAGATCAGGCTATCATCTCTTTCTTGTTCTGGTGATTTACGTTTATTCGGCAGTATCCATGGCCGTTGTCGGACTGGTGGTTCCGTTTATCAGTGCGATCGCGGAAGCCCGACATGTTTCTCCGGGACCTGTTGGCACCAGTTTGTCTTTCTTTTCGGTGCCTGCAGCCTTCACATCTTTCTTGTTCGGCATGGTGGTCGACCGTATTGGCGTAAAGCGCGCTTTTCCAATTTCCGTTGTCCTTACGTTGATTGGTGACAGTCTCCTCCTATCAACATCCACGTTATGGAGCCTGCGGATTGGGCTTATGCTGTGTGGGTGCGGGTTTGCGTTTGCGACAGCGGGTTCTCCGGTGTTGTTCATGCGCTATTTGCCGGAAAAAAGTCGCTCCAAAGCTTTGGCATTCTGGTCCACTTTTGCGCCGGCCGGTTATTCAGCCGGTCTTCTTCTCGCCATTCCTTTTTTGAATGGCGGGCGCTGGCAGGCAGCCTGCACAGCTCATATGGCGCTAATGGTAGTTATTCTTGCTGTTGGAGTTCTGACACTCTCTGGCTTGAAAGAGCCGCCGGTTGTCTTGACTGAAAGCGGTCCGGCCAAGCGACTGTCACCTTGGCTGGTCACGGCTCTCGGGCTGTCAGTAACGCTCCCAAATGGGATTGCTTACGGAACCAGTTTGATCGCGCCATCCTACCTTGCGCGCGTTCACCATGTGAGTTTGGCTGCGTCTGCCGCAGAAGTCGCAATCATCAAAATTGTCGTAATGCTGGCTGGTGGGCTGATTGTCAGTCTGTGTGTCGGAACGGAGCGTCGTTCCCGGGTGATGTTCTGCATCATGGCGGCTATCGGCATGCTTGCCCAATGGCTGTTGCTTTTCCCGGGAAGCACGATGCTGGTCGCGTCTGCCGGGCTATTTCTTTGGACATTCGCCTATAGCGGCCTGAGTGGTGCAGGGATGTCTTTACTGCCGGTGGTTGCGACGGACAGGAAGACCCGCGGGGTTGTCGCAGGCACCGTCGGTCAGTTCATTTCCGTCTCGGCAGTTCTGATGCCTTATCTTTACTTCTCGACAACGCTCTGGACCAGTTATGCGCTGTTTGCGTTCTGCGCCCTAGGAATGGGTTGCCTGACAATTTTCCAGGTCAGGCAACATAAGGCGCTAGCTTGATATTTAAAGGGCAGCACCAGTTTCTGGGGTGCTGCCTTTCGATTCAGTCGCCGCAAAATTAGCCTTCAGGCGCTCCAGAAGGTAGTTCTGGGCAGATATCGGAGCATATTTCTTCTCGGGGCCCTGAATGATTGCATCCCGATTGGCTTGGCAGAAAAAGGGAATGGAGAGGCGCTCACCGAGATATTCGCCCGGTTGTGGCATACGAACACGATGAAGCGTGGACAGCAGCATGTCGTCGCTCCACCGCATCAGCATGTCGCCAATATTGCAGGTCACATATCCTAAGAGGGGTTCAACGTCGGTCCATGCCCCGCTCTTTGCATCCTTCCCAGGGCAAACCTGAAGGCCACCTTCGCCTGTTCGCTGATGAAGAAGTGTCAGGCAATCAAAATCCGAATGGGCGCCTGCACGCCAGCGTTTGAAGTCCTCCGGTTTAGCATTCTCCATGCTCATATAATGAATGAGACGCAGGGTGCACTGGTAGTCAGGAGAGGACGGATTGTGCAGTTCGGTGAAGAACTTTTCGTCAAATCCGAGTTTGATGGCAAAGCAGGACAGGATCTTCATACCCAGAAGCCAGTTCTGGTGCTCGAAGTGAGACAGGAATTTCTTGAAGTCCGGCGCGTCATGCTCTGTTGGCCATAGAGCCGCCATTCTGGGAAGAGTGATCTGAAATGATTCTTTATGGTCAGGTGTGCCTGTTGAAGGCCGTACCTGTTCCTGAAATTCCCATCCAGCGTTCGTACCCGGTTTTAGGGGAAGGCGGGCTTTTGCCTCTTTGGGGAGGGCAAAGAAGGCCGTTGCCAATGAGAACGCTCGATCTATGTCGTTCTGCGGAATACCGTGATTATAAACCTGAAAAAATCCGATTTCCGTGGCTGCAGACCAAAGTTCGTCGGCAATCTGGTGTTTCCGCTCTTCAAAGGAGGACAGATCGATCCTGGGAATTTGACGGGCGATATTCGTCCCCATTCCGCCAATATGGCGTTCGGTTTCAAGTTCGCTCAGACCTGTCGGGACCATACTCGTTTTCTCCATAAACGTATTGAAGACAACAGAGACGGAACTACGGCATGGGTGAGGGGCTGTGTCGATCAAGAATGGCATATGCCCCCAACCAGAGCCGTAGTCCGGATCTGTTGGAGCAATGCCCAAAGCCTGTAACAAGACTTCGACCGCTTCTACTCTTTTTCAACACAAAACATGGTGGGCATTTGCCTGTCAATTATAAAAGCCGTTCTCATAAAAGCATTCCGATATTCTCAAATAGGCACTTTCATGAAAACCGTTTCGATTCATAAACTGTGACTAAATGAAGAATGGAGAACGCTCCGCATGTCCAGGATGTCTCTCAGTCGTCGGAAAACCGTTTTGGGGTTAGCTGGAAGTCTCGGCGGATTATCCATGCCGCTCATCAGCAGGGCACAAAATGCGGGGACGCCCGCCAAGCTTATAACATCCTGGTATGCACAAGCTGAGTTTGGCGGGTTTTATCAAGCGCTCGCCAAGGGATATTACGCACAGGAAGGATTGGACGTCACGATAGAAGCGGCTAGCCCGCAAATGAATGTTCCTCAGCTTCTCGCTGCCGGCCGTGCAGATTTCATTACTGGCTACGACTTCCAGCTTCTTTCCGCCGTTGCCTCTGGAATTCCTCTTGTTGCTGTGGCCAGTACATTTCAGCACGATCAGCAGGGCCTGATGACGCATGCTGGCGTCAAGGATCTCGCCCAGCTCCGTGACCATCCAATTCTGATAGCAGCGTCTTCGCATGCGACGTTCTGGCCATGGCTCAAAAATCGCTTTGGTTACAGAGAAGAGCAGGCGAGGCCTTATTCGTTCAATCTCCAGCCGTTTTTTCTGGATCCGGAAATGGCCGTTCAGGCTTATGCATCCTCCGAACTGTGGGATGCCAGACAGAAAGGAATGCCGGTCGAGTTTTTCCTGTTCAAGGATCTGGGTTATCCGCCCTATGGCGCCCCTATGGTCACGACTCAGCAGATGGTTGCGACCGATAAGAAAAAGGTAAGCAGCTTTGTGAAAGCGTCTTTGATGGGATGGCGGGATTATTTTCAAAATCCCAATCCGGGGAATGCTCTGATCCTCAAAGCTAACCCCAACATGACGCTGGAGCACTTGGCTTTCGGCTACGCCGGACTGAAAAAAGCAGATGCTTTGTCATCCCCAGATGTCAAAGAGCGAGGTCTTGGCGCGATGACGCTTGCCCGGTGGCAGGCCACACGGGACTTTATGGTCAGCCAAAACCTCTTGCCAGCCGATGCTAACTGGAAAAATGCCTTCACCACAGAATTTGTGGATACTCTCCGGGTGATGCCAGCATGAGCTTACTGATACAGAATATCGGTGGAATTCTGACGGGACTACGCGGCGAAGCTGCCAGACGTGCCGGTGACATTCGCATTCGCGACGGCAGGATCACGGAAATTGGTCATTTGACACCTGGCTCTGGAGAGAAGGTTCTGAACGCCAAGGGAGGAATTGCAACTCCCGGACTTATCAGCACGCATCATCACCTTTTTCAGAGTGTGCTCAAAGCAGTTCCCACGGCCATCAATAAGCCATTGGAACCATGGCTTCGCCTTGTGCCCAACACCTACTGGAACCGCATAGATGAGCGGGCGCTGAATGTGGCGGCCCGGGTTGGAATGGTGGAACTGCTATTGTCGGGCTGCACGACGGTCGCTGATCATCATTACCTGTTTGCAGATATGTATGCATATGATCCGGCTGCCGTTCTGTTTGAAGCCGCTGAAGATCTGGGTCTGCGCTATGTTCTGGCACGTGGAGGCACCACGCGCGCCAGAAAATTCGATACGGACGACATTATTCCAGCGCCGACGGAGACGCTAGATGTGATGATGAAACGTGTCGAAGGGCTTGTCGGCCGGTATCATCAATCTGGCCCGAATGCGAAACGCCGAATTGCTCTGGCCCCTAATACGCCAACCTGGGGAGTCACGCCGGATGAGCTTCGGGAAATGGCTATTGCCGCCCGAAGCATGGGTATTTCGCTACACTCGCATCTGTCTGAAACGGAGAACTATGTTCGGTTCTGTCTGGAAACTTACGGAATGAGGCCCCTTCAGTTTGTTGCCGAGCATGGCTGGGTTGGAGAAGACGTCTGGTTTGCGCATCTGGTTCATCTTGATGAGAGCGAACTGGCGCTCATGGCCCAAACCGGGACCGGTATGGCGCATTGTCCTCAGAGTAACTGCCGCCTTGGGTCAGGTATCGCGCCTGCACCGGCCTTGGACGCTCTGGGCGGGCGCGTATCGCTGGCAGTTGACGGGGCAGCATCTAATGAATCCTGTGACATGGGGGCAGAGATGCATTGTGCGTGGATGATTCATCGCGCAGTTCACGGCGCTGACGCTGTTACGGCTGAGGATGTTATGCGCTGGTCAACATCCGCGGGAGCGCAAATCCTGGGGCTTACCGATGTCGGCCGGGTTGAAGTGGGCGCAGCGGCGGATCTGGTTATTCATGGCCTGGACGCACCCAGATGTGCTGGATTGCATGATCCACTGATTGCTCCTGTCGTGTCAGGCGCCACAACTGTACGTCATGTCCTGATGGATGGTGTGCCCGTGGTAGCGGATGGCGCTATTCCCGGACTGGATCTTGAGGCGTTATTGGCAGAGGCTCGTAACGTTGTTGGTTGTCTTACGCGTGCCTGAGGAATTCTGTGCGAACTCAGCATGGGTACAGTTCAGCGGGACTTCCTGTTAGGGTAGGCCAATCGTTTTGACGCTTTGATTCTTCTGTCTCGACAAGGACCTGCAATGCTCACCTGTGTTGGTTACGCGGCCTCCAGCCCGACATCTCCCTTGGCTCCCTTCGCCTTTGAGCGCCGTGACTGCGGTCCTTTGGACGTGCAGATTGACATTACCCATTGCGGTGTCTGTCACTCTGACATTCATACTGCACGGAGCGAATGGGGACCTGCTTCTTATCCGTGCGTGCCGGGTCATGAGATTATCGGACATGTCAAAGCGGTTGGCCCAGACGTAACACGCTTTAAAGTCGGTGACCGTGTGGGCGTGGGCTGCATGGTGAATTCATGCCGAACCTGCGCGTCCTGCGAGGCTGGTCTGGAGCAGTATTGTGATACCAGTCCAACATGGACATACAACAGCCCCGATCCGGCATTCCCGGCAGAAGGCGCCTACACGTTCGGCGGATATTCGCGCGCTATCGTTGTCGATGAAGGTTTCGTCCTGCGTATTCCTGAAAATCTTGATCCGGCGGCGGCAGCACCATTACTTTGCGCCGGGATCACGACATGGTCTCCGTTGTCTCACTGGAAAATTGGAGCCGGGCATCGTGTTGGTGTTGTCGGGCTTGGTGGACTTGGCCATATGGGGGTCAAATTTGCCGTTGCGCTTGGTGCCGAAGTGACCCTGTTCACAACGTCTCCGAGTAAAGTTGAAGATGGGAAGCGACTTGGCGCACACCGGGTTGTCATTTCCCGCGATGAACAAGCGATGGCTGCCGAGGCTAACCGCTTTGATTTCATTCTTGATGCTGTGTCGGCAGATCATGACATCAATGCCTACCTGTCCCTGCTGAAGCAGGACGGACATATGGTGCTTGTAGGACTGCCGGAAAAGCCGATGTCTGTTGGGGCGTTCAGCCTTGTTGCCAAGCGCCGTAGTCTGGCTGGCTCCGCTATCGGCGGTATTCAGGAAACGCAGGAAATGCTTGATTTCTGCGGTCAGCATAACATCGTCAGTGACGTGGAAATCATTCGGATGGATGAGATCAATCAGGCGTATGAGCGCGTCCTGCGTTCAGACGTCAAATACCGCTTCGTGATCGATATGGCGTCCATGCCAGACAGCATCGCAGGCTGAAACCTTGGAGGGGAGGCGGTAGCAAGAAACTCCCCGCCTCCTTCCTGAGAAGAGTTTTACTTCTGGAGTTTCTACCCAACGGGAAGAAATGATTTTAGAATGAATCATCACGTTGCGACGTGTCGGGCGGAACTGGTTGCCGTCCTGACCACACTCCAGAGCGGAACACCAGAAGTTCTGACCGTTCAGAACGGGGCCTGCTTACCTGCAGGCGCCCTGGAAACGGAACACTCGTCATTGCAGCGTGGTGTGCGCCATTGGGTAGAGGAGCTCACGGGGTTCCGCCTCGGCCATGTTGAGCAACTCTATACGTTCGGGGACTCAGTTCCTGCTGAAACTGAACGGCTCGTGCGTATTTCCTATATGGCCCTGACGCGCGACAGTGGCGATCAGGCGGGATGGAGGGGATGGTATCAGTACTTTCCTTGGGAAGACCGCCGAACTGAAGGAAGTGTTGCCCTCCTCAAGACCATTGAGCGAGCCCTTCTTGAGTGGGCGGCCCATGAGGAGGAAAGGCTCGACCGCTGTAGGGTCACGTTTGGCCTAAATGGAGAAAGCTGGAACGACGAAGCCGTACTTGAGCGTTATGAACTGCTGTGGGAGGCAGGGCTGGTCCAGGAGTCACCTTATTGCAGTGCCGGGCTGGGAGAGCGCCCCATGCTCTGGGATCATCGGCGTATTCTCGCAACGGCGATGTCTCGTTTAAGAGCGAAAATCCGTTACACGCCTGTCGTGTTCGAGCTCGTGCCCGAAGAATTTACGCTTCTTCAACTCCAGCAAGCGATGGAAGCTCTTTCCGGGCGTTTGATGCACAAGCAGAATTTTCGTCGGTTGGTACAAAATCAGGATCTGGTCAGTGAAACCGATCGCTACGAGAGCGGGGTTCAGGGAAGACCTGCGCGGCTTTACAGGTTTCGGAAGGATAATTCTGAAAACTGCTATCTGACAGGGGCCAAGCTTCCACTGGGAACGTTCTCCTGAAAACGTGTTGACCGGCAGGCTTGTGAATACGGTAAGATGCATTATGCTCAATGGGAGCATAATGTTATTACGGAGTCCGTCATGGGCCGTCAGCATGTCTTGGAAAGCCGTGACAGGCTTTACGAACCTGTCTCCCGCCTGATGGCGCGGGAGGATTGGGAACGTTTATACGCGGATGACATCGAGGCTATTCTTCGCCTGAAACGCGAACGAAATGCCGTTATTCTGGCTCATAACTATCAAACGCCGGAAATTTTCCACTGTGTCGCGGACATCCGCGGTGACAGTCTGGCTCTGGCTCGTGATGCCCAGAACCTCGACGCAGACATCATTGTCATGGCTGGCGTACATTTCATGGCGGAAACCGCCAAGCTGATGAATCCCGACAAGACGGTTCTAATTCCGGACGATCGGGCTGGCTGCTCTTTAGCAGAGAGCATAACGGCGGAAAACGTCCGGGAGATGAAGCGGCGCTATCCGGGAGTTCCGGTTGTCACCTACGTGAACAGTACAGCGGAAGTGAAAGCTGAAACGGATGTCTGCTGCACGTCTGGCAATGCCAGACGGGTTGTGGAGAGCCTGGGTGTTCCTCGTGTTATTATGATTCCAGACGAGTTTCTGGCTCAAAACATCGAGAACGAAACTGGCATCGAAATGCTGACCTGGGCGGGTCATTGTGAAGTGCATGAACGCTTTACACCGCAGGAAATACGGCAGTATCGGCGAATTCATCCAGGTGTGACTGTCATAGCGCATCCTGAATGCCCGCCAGACGTGGTTGCCGAGGCGGACTATTCCGGTTCCACCGCCAATATGATTGACTACGTTGCGACCCATCGCCCGGAAAAAGTGTTGTTGGTGACAGAATGCTCAATGAGCGACAATCTGGCCGCGCTGAACCCGGAAACCGAGTTTGTTCGCCCGTGTAATCTTTGCCCACACATGAAGCGCATTACGTTGGCAGGAATCCGCAGAGCACTCGAAAACCTCGAAACTCCGGTAACCATCCCGTCCGAGCTTGAAGGGCGAGCCCGCATGGCGGTCGAGAGAATGCTGGCAATCTAATTGTGAAGGACACTCTTTTAAGTCACCTCGCTGGGCAACCCGTTATCGTAGGGGCAGGACTGGCAGGTCTTTCCGCTGCCCTGCACCTTCGCCAGCCCTGTGTTGTTCTCAGCCCGGCTCCGTTAGGGCACGAGGCGGCGAGTTCTTTGGCTCAGGGGGGAATTGCAGCCGCAGTTGGAGCAGAAGATTCACCGGATCTGCACGCTCAGGACACGTTAGCTGCAGGTGCCGGCCTCAGTGTTCCCCACATAGTGAAACTGATTACGAACTCGGCACCTGACGCCATCAGGACCTTGCTCGAGTGGGGCGTCCCTTTTGCAAAAAAGGGCGAAGCGCTGGATCTGCATCTGGAGGCCGCGCATTCCAGACACCGTATTCTCCATGTCGGCGGAGATGGAAGCGGTGCTGCGATCATGCAGACGTTGATAAAGCGTGTTCGAAGTCACGATACCATCACTGTTCTGGAAGGAGCGCAACTAGAGGGCTTGGTTACGGAGGAAGAGCGCCTTGTTGGAGTCAGAACCTCACAAGGTTTTCTGCCCACCTCATGCTGCGTCATCGCATCCGGTGGTATTGGCGCTCTTTATGACTGTACCACCAGTCCTGGAACATTGACCGGGAACGGTCTGACTCATGCTGCACGTGCCGGCGCCAGACTGATTGATATGGAATTCACCCAGTTTCATCCAACAGCTCTCAAAGGCGTTGGCCAGACTGGACGCAGACCTCTGGTGAGCGAGGCGGTACGCGGGGCGGGTGCTCTTCTGGTCGATGAGACTGGAAACAGATTTACGGAAGAACTCCAGCCACGCGATATCGTCGCACGAGCAATTTCGGCTCATATTCAACACGGACACGACGTTTTTCTGGATGCGCGGGGAATAGGAAAAACGCCCTTTAGTCTGAGGTTTCCGGGCATAAAAGCGTCATGCATGGCCATGGGGATTGATCCGGACGCACAGCTCATCCCGGTCAGTCCAGCAATGCACTATCACATGGGTGGCCTAGATGTTGATGAGCAGGGGCGTACCTCTGTGCCGGGTCTGTGGGCCTGCGGAGAAGCGGCTTGTACCGGCCTTCATGGCGCTAATCGCCTGGCGAGTAATTCATTGCTCGAAGCCTTCGTAACCGGGAAATGGGTCGCAGAAAGCATCGACAGCAGCATGCTTCCAAAGGTGCCGTTCGGGACGATTGTGCCGCGCGAAGTCAGCAATGCTCCTGCTGTGCATGATTTGGCCTCACTCATGAGCCAGTATGCCGGACTGCTCAGGGACGAGCGTGGATTGCAGGCCCTTTTTGAAACAATTCTTCCTGATATCCACGTTAGTAATGAAGCGCTCATTGCCGCGTTCGTTGCATCGTCTGCCCTGAAACGTAAGGAGAGCCGTGGAAGCCACTGGCGCACGGACTTTCCAAGTCAAACGATGCCTAACCGAACTGTGCTGACCATAACTGATCTTCCTTCGCCATAAGGACACATTGCATGACCTTTCAGACCTTTCTGCCTGATCTTCTCTGGGAACCTGTAGTTCGTGCCGCGCTTGTTGAAGACCTGGGAACGGGCGGAGATCTGACGACACAGGCTCTTCTTGATCCTGAACAGCCCCTTCAGGCAGTTTTTCGTGCAAGACAAAACGGCGTTCTGGCTGGGTTGCAGGGGGCCCACCTTGCATTCAGTCTTCTTGACCGCAAGGCTGAGTTTATTTCTCACAGACAGGATGGCGACAGGATTGGGGCCGGGGATGTCCTGGCCGTCATTGACGGGTCTGCGAGTACGGTTCTGGCAGGCGAACGCACGGCGTTAAATCTACTCTCGCACCTGAGCGGTATCGCTACAGCGACGCGGGCGATCGTGGATGCCGTTCATGGCACGGAGGCTCGGATCTGCTGTACACGCAAAACGCTTCCTGGCCTTAAAGCGGTTCAGAAATATGCGGTACGTGCAGGAGGTGGTGCCAGTCATAGATATCGGCTTGATGACGCCATCCTGATTAAGGACAATCATCTGGCTTTATGTGGAGGCGTCTCAGCAGCTTTGAAGGCGGCGCGTCAGCGGGCAGGGCATCTGATGAAGATTGAGCTGGAGGTCGATACGCTGGACCAGCTCGAAGAAGCCCTCGCGGCTGGCGGAGCAGATGCTTACCTTCTCGATAATATGGGTGTGGAAACGCTTCGTAGAGCTGTCAAACTTATCGATGGCCGCGCTATTGCTGAGGCATCTGGTGGAATTACACCGGAGACGGCGCGCTCGATTGCAGAGACCGGGGTGGACGTTTTGTCGTTGGGCTGGCTTACACATACGGTCAAAGCACTGGATATCGGCCTTGATATAAGCGGCTAAGCTGGCGTTTCCGGCAAGAGCATTCCAGAATATGCTCTTGCCGATAGTATACCTGTGTCCATCAAGCCAGAACGTTGCCCATGGCAGGATCTGTGATGCTCGTTTGTCCGGTTTCTACATGCCCTGCAAATCGAGATTGATTGCCCGGTTCATCGGAGCAGGAGAGAACAAGATCATACCAGTGATGACTGGCATCGAGATCGACAGACACGGATGCCGACTGATTTCCTTCAAGGGAAAGAAAACGGTCTTCCGCACCATAAGCGTTATCCTGGATCCTGACCTTCTTTTCTGTGGACGCAGTATTCTTTAGGTTTAGGACCAGATTGCCGGTCTGAGTATCTCCCCGCGCCTGAACCTGGATATCCATAGGTTTCGCGTTCTGGAAGTAACGCGCAAACCCATTTGGCCCGAGAATGGTGAAGTCGTGCTGTCCGGCGCTCTCTAT
This sequence comes from Gluconobacter sp., assembly GCF_047723935.1. Classification (NCBI taxonomy): domain Bacteria; kingdom Pseudomonadati; phylum Pseudomonadota; class Alphaproteobacteria; order Acetobacterales; family Acetobacteraceae; genus Gluconobacter; species Gluconobacter sp. The sequence goes on along the minus strand of NZ_JBDOBO010000029.1, from coordinate 12,680 downwards.
TTGCCAAACGTCAGTGATGGCTTTTCCCGGCTCCAGAGTATGGCGGCGAGGGGTTTCCTCGGTTCCATCACGGTAAACGTAAAAACATGCCCCGGATGTGCCGTCATTGCGGATTTCGAAAGTCACGCTGTCTGCACTGGCCTCCAGGAGGTCTGCAGAGAGCTGGTATGGCAGTGGCCTCGCCAAGCGTGCACCTCGTTCCTGGTTGCCGATATCCTCGAGCGTGCTCTGATGAGGAATAACGGGCGAGGGAAGCTTACAGGACGCGTCAGCAATTTTCCTGTAGGCGGCCGTGTCTGGAAGCGGCGGCTTAACCGTAGTTTTGCGCGAAAAATCGAACGCGCTGGTCAAATCGCCGCAGACTGCACGGCGCCATGGCGTAATATTGGTTTCCCTGACGCCAAAACGGGCTTCGATGAAGCGTAGCACAGAGGTGTGGTCAAACACTTCGGAGCAGACAAAGCCGCCGGTACTCCAAGGAGAGATAACGAAAGCGGGTACACGCGGCCCCAGACCATAAGGAAGATCGTCAGCCTTGTAGCGGTCTGGCCTGAAGCTCTGGAGATGATTGTGAATTTCGTCTCTGGTCGTCACCGTGCTCTGACCGGGAAGAACCGGTGTGGGAGGCTGTGGGGGCGGCATGTGGTCAAAATACCCGTCGTTCTCATCATACATCACGAGAAAGACGGTTTTGGCCCAGACATCCGGGTTTGCCGTCAGGGCATCGAGCGCGTGAGCAATAAAGGTTGCACCGTAGCCGGGCGTCCACCGGGGGTGTTCAGAATATGCCGCCGGAGGCAGGATCCATGACACTTGTGGCAGCCGATCCGCCAGAACGTCCTGTTTCAAGTGATCAAGGGTTCTCGCGGTCATGGCGCGCTCATGCAGGGCTGATCCCGGCTTGGCGTCAGCGAAATTCTTGAAACACATCAGAACGTTTGTGCCGAAATTACCATTCTCAACATCGGCGCCAGACAGACCCTGCTGGTAAACCTGCCATGACACACCGGCCTCCTGAAGGCGCTCAGGGTAGGTCGTCCAGGTGAAAGGCTTAGGCACCTTGGGATAAAAATCTCTATCTACCCAATCCACATTATCGAGGATCGGGCCACCACCTGTCGCATTGGGATCGACGGTGCCGGACATGAGGTAAAAACGGTTGGGGTGTGTTTGGGTCGGTGTGGAGCAGAAATAGTGATCGCAGACCGTGAATGCGTCAGCCAACGCGTAATGGAAGGGAATATCTTCCCGTGTGTAATAGCCCATCGTCATATCTTTCTTGTGACGAGGCCATTGGTTGTTCCAGCCTTTGTTGATCGCTGCGTGAGTAGGAGCCCAACTATGGTCCAGATCAATTACGCATTCTGCACTGGTAGTTTGTGTTGGGAGATGGAACGGGGTGATCCAGCCGTTTTCGGCTTTCTGCCGTTGCTGCCACCAGATCGGTTCGCGGTTCGGACCACGCACGACATGCCGTTCTCCATACCCACGAACGCCTGAAAGGTGACCAAGATAATGATCGAAAGATCGGTTTTCCTGCATCAGCACAACGATATGCTGGACGTCTTCGATCGTTCCCGTGTCCCGACGGGCCGGGATGGCACGGGCACGCTGAATGGATGGAAGAAGCGCACTCAGGGAAAAGCCCGCTCCCAGACCCAGAACGCCGCGACGGTTCAGTTTTGTTGCCACCGTTGATCTCTTCCATACACTCAATTGTGATAAGACGCTTATCAGCCTCCGGAGATGAAATCATCAAGGAAATTCAGGATGTTTCATGTCACTTTTGTGAACGGGCATGGCGTTGAAGAGCGGACGTCGGCACCCGCAGGTGAATGCGCGGAAACAGACCGCCTTTTAGTTCAAAGTGTGTTTGAGATTGACTTCGCCTATAGGGGCTTGAATGATTTGTGCTGGTTATTTGAGTAGGACACCATGACACAGGATGATGCACCCACTTCCTCGTCCCGGCAGGGACGGGAAGAGGAAAACCACACTCGGCGACGCGATGTGCTCGCGACAGTTACGCTCGGGATGGGCTGTGCAGGGGCCTGCGCGCTGGCATATCCGTTTCTCAACAGTTTGAATGGTACGCAGAGCAGTCGCATTGGCGAAGATGATACTGTTGAGGTTGATTGCTCGAAGCTGTCGCCGGGGCAGCAACTTGTGGTGACGTGGCGTGGATGGCCGGTATTCGTTCAGCGGCGCACACCCGAAATGCTGGCTTCGCTCCGGGTTCCTGAACTGGCGCATCGGCTGCGTGACCCAGATTCCAAAATGCACCAGCAACCTCAGGATGCGATCAACTGGCATCGCTCTGTTGTACCTGAAATTGGTGTCCTGATCGGGATCTGTACGCATCTGGGGTGTGTGCCATCTTTTGACGCACCATCATCGGGCGATCGATCCGGGAAATATGCCTGTCCCTGCCATGGGTCACAATTCGATATCGCAGGGCGGGCGTATAAGGGTGCGCCAGCGCCCTATAATCTTCCTGTTCCGCCTGTAACGATAATTTCTGATCAGCACCTTCTCATTGGGAAGAGTAAAGGCGATCCAGATTTTGATATCGCGACGATCCAGCAGATCTGATTGTCCTCATGACCGATAAATCTCAAGATCTCTCCCGGTGGGTAGAGAAACGTCTCCCGATTGTTTCTTCTTTTCGGCGTGAATACGTTGACTTCGCGATGCCGAAAAACCTCAATTATCTATGGAATTTCGGTGCCTTTGCCACGGTTTCGCTCGGGATGCTTTTGCTGAGCGGGATCTTTCTTGCTCTTAATTACACTCCGACAGTGTCAGATGCATTTTCCAGCATAGAGACCATGGATCGGCAGGTCGCATCGGGCTGGCTGGTTCGATCCATTCATATGGGCGGCGTTTCCATGCTGTTTGCCGCTCTCTACGTCCATGTCGCGAGAGGGCTTTATTACGGATCCTATAAAGCGCCTCGCGAACTGATCTGGTTCACCGGGCTCGGACTGCTTTTAATGGTCATGATAACGGCTTTTGCGGGGTATATTCTCCCGTGGGGGCAGATGTCCTATTGGGGCGCCACAGTGGTCGTGAATGCGCTCAATACTGTGCCATTGATAGGCAAACCCCTGACGTCCTGGCTGATGGGAGGGGAGGGACTTGGCAATGTTGCTTTACACAGGATCTACGTTCTTCATTTCCTGACAGCATTTTCCATTATTGGCGTCGTTGCACTCCATATCGCAACATTGCATGTGGCGGGATCTAATAATCCTACAGGAAGAGAGCTCAAGTCCTCTGACGACACTGTGCCATTTCACCCTTATTACACGTCAAAAGATGGCTTTGGGCTTTGTCTTTTTCTTATCGTTTATGCAGTTGTTGTTTTCTTCGCTCCTGATTTCCTGACGCTTGCAGACAATTACGTGCAGGCCAACCCTATCGTGACGCCTCAGGACATTACACCTGAGTGGTATTTTTCGCCTTTTTACGCGATCCTTAGAGCGGTTCCCTCCAAGCTGGGAGGCCTCATCCTTGCTACAGGAAGCATAGGCGTATTATTTGCGGTTCCATGGCTGGATAAGTCCCCTGTCAGATCTGCACGGTATCGACCTCTCCTTCGACCTGCGCTTTTATTGCTTTTCTTCTCGTTTGTTGCTCTAGGTTTTGCGGGAATGCATCCACCAGCAGGGGGATGGCTATGGCTCAGCCGTGTGGCTGTTTGCTACTGGTATTTATATTTTTTGGTACTTCTGCCGTTTCAGTCGCGACGTGAAACATCACCATCCCCGACCGTCCAGCACGAGGGCTCGGAATGAAATATCTTTTCGTGGCTTTGCTTGCTCTTTCGCCTTTACAGGCCATGGCTTCTACGCCTGAACAACGTGGGTTTCAGGTATTCAGGCAGGTCTGTAGTAGCTGCCATAGCCTGAATTATGTCGCTTACTCGGATCTGTCAGAACTCGGCCTGTCTGTCTCGGCTATCAAGGACTATGCGGCACAGCATCAGGTTGCTGATGGTCTGGATGACGATGGAGACCTCAAAACGCGTCCAGCCCACCCATCCGATAAAATTGGGTCACCCTATCCGAGTGAAAATCTGGCCCGTATGGCCAATCATGGCGGCCTGCCACCGGATTTTTCACGGCTTGCCCTTACGCAGAAGGGCGGAACGGCCCGTATTATCCAGATTTTGGAATCTTACGCCTCGGCACCGGAAGGAACGGTGCTCCCCCAAGGATCTTATTACAATCTGGCCATGAAGCATCGCCATATTGCAATGCCTCAACCTCTGCATGCTGGTCAGGTCAAGTACTCAGACGGGACGTCGGCAACCATTTCCCAGATGGCACAGGATGTAGGCACATTCCTGGAATGGACAGCTCGTCCACACCTTCAAACCCGGCATAGAATAGGCATTTATACGTTAATTTACCTTATTGTGATGAGTGTATTGGTATTCGTTCTCAAAAATAGAATATGGAAAAAGGTGAAGGAATAGGCTGTGACTTCCAATATAGTTTTTAAAGGGAAGTCACAGGAAAATAAATCTCGCTTTCAGAAAATGAATTCTTCTTACGGCAGCGGATGAAGAGCGTTCAGCGCTGCTCGTTCCGACACAATTTCTTTCGCTTTTTTGGGAGTAGCGCGAGCAGCCTTGATTTCATCATCAGAAAAGACCGGGGCCTTACCAGACGTATTCAGCGACGAGACATACGTAAGAACAGCAGCAATCTGGCTATCTGTAAGCGCTTTGAAAGAAGGCATAAAGCCCATGTATGTCTCGTCGGAAACGTCAATCGCACCATGCAGCCCATTTAGAAGAACATCTGTAAGATAAGCCTTTCCCTCAGGAGAAGAGGCGATTTTACCAACTCTTCCGCTTAAGGGGGGAAACTGCCCCGGCGATCCAATTCCAGCGGCCTGATGGCACACGCTGCACTTGCTGCTGTAGAGTGCCTGGCCATCTTCTGCATGAGCTATGGGCGCGGTTCCGAATAGAAATCCCATAACAAGAACTGTGCGTTTGATCATGGATGGCTCCCGACAGATCATCTGAGTGAAACAAAAACAAATTGATGTAACAGTATCAAAGCCTCGTACCAAGTCATTGGCCCAGCTCCAGGGAAACGCCCGGTCGATTTTACCTTCACCGTGCAAGTTAGCCGCATCATCAGGCCTCGATCACAGTGTGCTCAGGGGGCATTTTTCAGATGGCAAGCCTAGCTTGGCGTCGGAGAGGAAATCCTGATCCGTCAGCAGCCTGAGGAATGCGGTGAGATCTGTCAGTTCGGCTTGTGACAGTATTTGGCCTTTTGGGTGGGCCAGAATGGCGTCCTTGAGCGTAGAAGCAGAACCGTCATGCAAATAAGGTGCGGTTACCTCGACATTTCGTAGAGAAGGGGTCCGGATAGGTTCGGAATAAGATATCGACAGTGCATGGAATTTTTGGTCAGTGAATAGAGGTGGTTGGTGGCATGAGCTACACTGTCCCTTACCAAGAAATATCTCTTTTCCGTTTATTCGTGAGCGTGTCGCGTCAGATAATCCCAAGTCCCACGGCGACTTATAGGAAGTTAGCTCTCGCTCGAATGCTGACACCGCCTCGGCAACAGAGCGGGCATCAATCGGAGTGTGTTTTTCAGGAAAAGCTTTCGAAAACAAAAGGCGATAGCAAAGGTTTCGGGAAAGCCGACGAGAGAGTTCTGACATGTTGGTCATACCCATTTCCACAGGGTGATGGCCACTCAGCGGAATAAAAAACTGATCTTCCAGTGTTATGACATGTTGGTTGATCCAAGTGAGCGTATGAAATTGCCCGACATTCGCGAGTGGTGGAACATTCCGGATTCCGTCCTCATCTGTTACGCCGGGATGGGTCGGATTTCCATCTGAGAAGGCATGACGCGGCTCATGGCAGGTTGCACAGGACATGCTGCCGTCAAGAGAGAGGTCTGCGTCGTAGAAGAGTCTATGCCCCAACTCGATTTTTGCATCGAGTGGGGAAATATCCGTGGCAACCCCTGGTAATACTATCCCGGTTATAAGAAGCCCTAGAGATAGCAGTAGCCAATGGAGCATCAGGGAAGCGCAGAGACCATGACGGGCATGTCTTGCAGGCCGCTTCCCGCAAGTTGAACTGTATATCGTCCCGCCGAAAGCTGAAATTCCACCATTTTACGGATACCAGAACAGTCGGGACCATGCTGATGATGTGTTGAGGTAGCTAGGCCACTCTGTCCAAGAACATCGATCCACGTTTTATTTGGCAGCATAATGCGATAGGTCCCATCTTTGGGAGCCTCGAAAGCAATCATCCCTCCGTAACTGACACTTCCGCCCGGTTCACCGGGTCTCTGCAGAAAATGAACGTCAGGAGTGTGTGCCAGATGAACGGTGGCCGCGTGATTGAGCGTCAGGTGACTGTTAGAAAGACCAGCTTGATCTGTGGCGGCCGTCAAGGGAGTGGGATGGCTCCAGCCCTCATACCCAGCAGGCAGAGAGGTTGTTCCAGGTTTGCAAGCTGCGGGGTCAGCCAACGCTGTACCGGCACTAAAAAGCATGGCTAAGGAGAGGATACCGGGCAGGGCACGCTTCATGGTTATGTTTTCCAGCAAAGCTTTCAGGTGCGTCTATTGAAGCACCTGAATATGGAAGTTTGCCAGAGATATGACGGCATCGAAACGTGTCAGATAGCCAGCCCATAAAAGCGCGGGCATGGTTGGGAACGCCATACCCGCAATACCAGAGAAGGTCAGAGAGCAGGGGCGTTGAACGTGTCGCAGCGTTTGATATCGCCGCTTTCCAGCCCGCGCTTGAACCACGCTACTCTCTGCGCAGATGTTCCATGCGTGAAGCTATCCGGGACAACGTATCCCTGGGCTTGCCGTTCCAGGCGATCGTCACCAACCGCTGAGGCTGCGTTCATACCTTCTTCGATATCTCCCGTCTCAAGGAAATGGCGGGTATCATTCGCGCGCTTGGCCCAGACACCAGCGAAACAGTCTGCCTGTAGCTCAACGCGCACGGAAAGGCCGTTAGCCCCTTTCTGGGCGGCGCTCCCTTGCTGATTGACCTGCTGCATAATGCCCAGTTCATTTTGAACGTGATGCCCGACCTCGTGAGCAACCACATAGGCCCTCGCGAAGTCTCCGCTTGCTCCCAGACGATTCTGCAATTCCTGAAAGAACTGCAGGTCGAGATAAACCTTGTGATCGGCAGGGCAATAGAACGGGCCTACAGACGTTTGAGCATAGCCACAGCCAGACTGGGTGCCGCCTGAAAAAAGCACCAGACCGGGATCATGATACGTTCGCCCCATCTGTTGAAAGGTGCTGCTCCAGACATCTTCGGTAGATCCGAGAATACGGGCGATGAATTTTCTTCCCGGGTCGTCTTTTGCTGCCTGCGGCTGGCTGGTCGCCGGTGTATTTGCTGCCGGTCCATTCTCGAGAAGGTTCAGAACCACTCGGGGATCAACGCCGAAGTACAGTGCGCCAATGACAAGGATGACACCGCCAATCCCTCCGATCCTCAAAGGGCCGCGTCCTCCGCCTCCGGAACCGCGTCGATCATCAATGTTGGTGCTTTCCCGTTGGTCGTCGAGACGCATGTGTGTTTTGCCCTGTTGCCGTTTCCCGGATGGGAAGATTGTTAAATTATCCTTTATCAGATTTCGCGATTGTAAAGCACCGTTTGGACACCAGGCTTCGAAGAAGTGTGAAGACAGCCTCTACAACCTCGTGTCACAGTCACGACATCTGCAACAGGAGTCATTATCATGCTGTCGAGATCCGGTTTTCTGTTGGCCTTGTCATGTTTGACAGCCACGCCAGCATTGGCTGGCACAAGTTTGGATCAAGCTCTCAAACTTTCAGAGCGAACGCCGGCTTTCGTCGCCCGTGATAGTGTTCGACACCCGTTGGAAGAACTGCAGTTTTTCGGGATAACTCCGACGTCCAATGTCGTAGAGATCTGGCCTGCTGGAGGGTACTGGACCCAAATTCTTGCGCCGTATCTTCGTGACCAAGGCACTTATACAGTTGCTCTCGGGCCTGCAGATATCAAAAAGCAGAGTATTGCCAAGCTTCAGGCTACGCATCCGGATATCTACGGAGCCGTCAAAACCACTCGTTTTGATGCAGAGAATTTGAATTTCGCACCGGCAGACAGTGCGGATCTCGTCATGACATTCCGGAACATGCACAACTGGATGGAAGCTGGAAATGCCCCGCAGATGCTGGAGGCAATCCACAAAGTGCTGAAACCTGGCGGTATTCTGGGTATTGAAGACCATCGCGGGAACACCAGCGCTCCGCAGGACCCGCAGGCAAAAGACGGGTATGTGAGACAGGCCTACGCTATCCAGATGATTGAAAAAGCGGGTTTCAAGCTTGTTGGGAGCTCCGAAATGAACGCCAATCCCCGGGATACGGCACAGTGGCCCAAAGGGATCTGGACGCTTCCCCCGACATACGCTTTGGGCCAGGTTGATCGCGCCAAATATGCTGCCATCGGGGAAGGGGACAATTTTGTTCTAAAATTCCAGAAGGTTGGAAATTAACTCCTAAATCAGTTTTCTTTCTGTGAGGTGTGATTTTTCAGTCATTTAGGTCGTTGATAGCCATTGCAAGAGCCGTGGAGATCGTCTAGACCCACCTCACAGTCTGCGGGCATGGTGGAATTGGTAGACACGCCAGATTTAGGTTCTGGTGGCGCAAGCTGTGGGGGTTCAAGTCCCTCTGCCCGTACCAGTCATTTTCAATATCCTCGTTGTTCCGGCAGACAAGATTGTCTGGCTTTAGGTCTGTGAGGGGCGTTGAAATATCTTTCGCTTGGTTTTGTCGGGTTTCTGGTTGTCGCATGTCCGGCACATGCGACTTCTTGCCCAGCCTTATTTGCCAAAGGCGTTCCCCCCGCACTTCTGTCAGAGACCGCGCGTTCCGGCACCATTCAGCTTTGTAATGACCATTATGCCGTTCTGGTTTCAGAAGCGACAAAGGGCCCGCTCTGGTCTGCGGAGGACCTGACCGAAGAAAATCTTGAAATTGCTGATGACACGAACCGACAAGGAAAATTCTTTCCCGATATGAGGCTACCGGCCTCCATGCGCGCGTCGCTGACGGACTACAGAGCCTCAGGCTACGACCGGGGACATATGACACCAAGCGGCAATGAGCCGGGTCTTGCGTCTCAGCAGCAGTCTTTTCTGCTGTCCAATATTGTTCCCCAAACGGGTGAGTTGAACCGTGGCCCGTGGGAAGGTGTTGAAAGCGCTGTCAGAGGGTGGGCACGTCAGGAAGGCGAGATATTCGTTGTTACTGGACCCGGATACGATCCCGATCACACCACAAAGATTGGAAGAGGGCGTATCCCGGTTCCCGCTGTGACATGGAAAGCCATATACGATCCAGCCTCTAACGGGACGGGCGCCTATGTGTGTCTGAACACTCGCAAACCAACCTGCAAGATCATAGCTGTTGCGCTTCTGATGCAGCTCGTGAATGTGGATCCGTTTCCCGCGCTTCCCCAGTCCATGAAGGAACAGGTTGTGGGTATGCCGCCCATCAGGGAGAGCCCTTATGCACTCTCCAAGCGTCCGCGTAGCAATAGACTGCTAAAGGAATGGGGCTCAAAGGCCGCACAAAAGGCAATCAAAGCCCTCGTCAAGGCTCTCGTTCAGTAGAGCCTTGACGGACCTTTGCCAATCTCCCTACTCAGGGGGTGAAGACAATCGTCTTGTTTCCATTCAGGATTGCCCGTCGTTCAATGTGATACCGTACGGCACGGGCAAGTACGCGGCGCTCAATGTCACGCCCCTTGCGGATCAGATCTTCAGGATCATCAGCATGAGAAATGCGTTCTACGTCCTGCTCAATGATCGGCCCTTCATCCAGATCACTGGTGACGTAATGGGCCGTCGCACCGATAAGCTTTACGCCCCGGCTGAACGCCTGATGATAGGGGCGGGCACCTTTGAAGCCTGGCAGAAACGAGTGATGAATATTGATGCAACGCCCGGAAAGGCGAGTAGCCATCTCATTTGACAGGACCTGCATGTAACGGGCGAGAACGGCCAGTTCAGCCCCACTTTCCTGAAAAATGGTCCAGATGCGTGCCTCCTGCTCAACCTTGGTGTCTTTGGTGATGGGAAGATGGTGAAACGGCACGCCGTGGAAATCCAGATCAGCATAGGTTTCCCTTGCATGATTGGAGATAATCCCGACTGGATCGATCTGCAGCTCACCGATACGCCAGCGATAGAGAAGATCGACCAGACAGTGATCGAAGCGGGAAACAAACAGCAGGACTTTCTGACGCTTTGACGTGTCACTGATGTGCCAGTCCATTGCGAAGTCCTCGGCCAGCCGGGAAAATTCGGTTTTCAATTGCGTTTCGGACAAACCCTCTTTTGGGAGCTCAAAGACAATCCGCATGAAAAACTGAGTGCTGTCAGTATCGTCGAACTGCTGTGCTTCCGTGATATTCGCACCAAGCTCATAAAGACGCTGACTGATGGCAGCTACAATGCCAGGGCGGTTAGGGCAGCTTAAGGTGACTACGAAAGTTGTAAGCGTAGATGACTGACGAATCATGAAAGGCGGGGTCCAGCGTTGAATTGCCACTTGGCATGGTGACGGATCGGTCCCTACCTATACGCCCAGATGGTAGACAGGCAAAACACCGGGCAGAGGACTTTATGACAATACGGGATTATCTGTTTGCAGGATCTTGCCTGCTAATCGTTGTTCTGTTCGGGAACGCAGACGCATCAGCACGGAAAGAAAGTATTCCGTCATCGGCAGAGCAAAAACTCATTTCGCGTCAGATCGCGTCTATTCGTGACCCACGGGAGAGGAACGCTGTGGCGACGCAAGGGACAGCCTGGCTTATGACAACCTATCTCTGCCAGCCTGCTGCGCGGCACGAACTCGTTAAGCGAGGAAGTTCAAACAATCGTTTTTTTCTTCAGGATGACAGGCCAGAAAGCCAGGTGGTCGTAAACGCGTCTCTGATACGAGGGCGGGGACAGTATCAAAGGAAAGCAGCCCCTATTGAGTGGGTCTCATTTACATGGGAGTGTCATCTTGATCCAAGCACAGGAAAAGTACTTGGATTTGACGTGAGGACGAATACGCACGAGAAGTGAAACCATGACTTACGCCCCAGAAAATCCTCAGAAGGGCTTCTAATTGAGTTCACCGTTTTCGACGGCTGAACAAAACGTCTTCCAGTCTTTATGGGTTTGATCTGCATACGTCTCAGAGAAGTCTGATATGGCTGAAGCGAAAGAAGCGCCTTTACCCAGATAGCCAGAAATCATGCTCGCATTGCCAGAACGTGCATGTGCCCGCGCCAAAGTCCGTCCGCACAATTTTGCATAATCAGCCAAACCATCCTGAGCCACATCTGAACCGACAGCGGCCAATCGGCTATCCTTGACGCGCCGGACATAAAACTGGCGCCCGCTTCCCGAGAGATCAGGTGTATCGCTAGAGATTGAGGCATTACTGTGCGTCCACCCCAAAAATGTGTCAGACACAGCCTGCATGATCCGCTGCCCCGTTACGACGCGCTCTCCTTGATTGGCAAATGGTGAAGTCAGCGTATCAGTCTGCAGAACGGACATCTGGGCTTCCTTGATCTGCAGAAGCATGGTCTCTCCATCCGCAGTTGAGAACAGTCCAATTGCACAGAACGTTCCGACACTCCCAATCCCGACAACCTTAAAAATAACGTCTTTAAGAGTGTACCGGCGCAACAGAATGGCCCGCTCTAACGGCTGTGTTTCAACATATCGACTAAAAGCAAGCCGGATGGTCTCTTCCTGTTCGGGTAACCGCATGACCAGCGGAGGCTTTTCCTTGAACTCCGGATTTTTTCCATCACTTGCAATCAGGCCGAAGTGCCCTTTTGCTGCTTCTATCCGCTCAGAAAGAAGCTTTTCTGCGCGAGTACGGACTTTTGGGTCCTCAAAACCGACAATTGCAGCTGTGAGGTCAATGCGCTCTGACCAGATCTGAAGAGGGGTCATCGCGGCCAGCCGCGTCATTTGCTCGCAATAAGAAAGAGACATGCTTGTCGCAAGGTCTTTGGTAGCCTTGCTGGATAGCCCGCCTTCCTGACCGGCAAGGACCAGCGAAGTCCCCAAGCGCTTAACGTCCCATTCAAAGGGTGCCTTCAGGGTCTCATCAAAGTCATTGATATCAAAAACCGGAACGCCTTCCGGAGACGAATAGCTTCCGAAGTTGGCAAGATGGCAATCTCCACAAGACTGGACATCGATGCCTGATGCCGGGGTGGAAGCAAGATCTTTGGCCATGACAACCGCAGACCCACGAAGGAACGTGAAAGGCGAGACTTTCATTCGCTGATAGCGCACCGGGAGAAGAGACGAAATGCGGCCTTTTCCCTGTTCGAATAAAAGATTTACTGGGTTTTGACGTACGTCTGAGGCGCTCCATTCAGCATGGGCTCCACGGGGCGTCTGCTTTCTAAGCTTGGCTCCCTGACAATGACTTTCTTTTCTGGTCAAAAGAATAGATTTGTGGGTAGCAATTTCTCTGGAATCGTTCTTCATGACCAGTAGTCTCCTCTATAAATTCACCCTTAATGACTATATTAGGTAATTATATTTGCTATTTTCTATTATTTCGAATAAACTATTGAATCCCCCGGTTTCCCAAGAAAGTCAGTAAAGG
>NZ_JBDOBO010000028.1:0-29813 GCF_047723935.1 Gluconobacter sp. | reverse complement strand
CGAACCCTCCTCAGAAGCTTGGAAGGCTACTGCATTACCACTATGCTACGCCCGCCCTTAGGTTGCCGGTGTCATACTCCATTCCTCAGCATCCTCGCAAGAGGGGGAATGCCAGAAATGAAAAATATGAACCTAGATGCTTATGGGTACTTGACTTTCATCCCTGAACATTATCTTTTCCGCCCCACTGTCGTTGGTGTATCACAGTCTTTGTGGTACCCCCGATGATAGGGGCGTAGCTCAATTGGCTAGAGCGTCGGTCTCCAAAACCGAAGGTTGTGGGTTCGAGACCCTCCGCCCCTGCCACCCCGCTTTACCGGATAGCTTTTCCGGCACCGGGACGCGGATTTTCATTTGATTCGAGGACGATGGTGTCGGTCACTACCCCGAAAGACGAGTCGCGTAAGACGGCGCCTCATAAAAACGGATCCGGCTTCAATCTGGGCACGTACATCAAAGACGTGCGCAACGAAGCCAAGCGGGTTACGTGGCCTACACGTCGTAACACCCTCATTACGACGGGTGCGGTGCTTGCCATGGTTACCGTGACCTGCATCTTCTTCTTCATCGTGGATCAGGTCATTGGCCTGGGCGTCCGCGAATTGTTTGGCGTTGGAGGCTAGGTCCGCAGCATGGCAAAACGTTGGTACGTTGTGCATGTCTATTCCGGGTTCGAGAAAAAGATCGCGAGCCACATTCAGGAGCAGGCTGCACAGAAGGGCTTGTCCGACCACTTCGAGCAGATTCTTGTTCCTTCGGAAGACGTGACGGAAATGCGCCGGGGCCGTAAGGTCAATTCAGAGCGCAAGTTCTTCCCCGGCTATGTTCTTGTGAAAATGGAACTGACGGATGATGCATGGCATCTCGTCAAGGACACCCCCAAGGTCACCGGCTTTCTGGGAACGCGCAATCGCCCGACCCCCATCACGTCCGCAGAAGCAGACCGGATCATGAAGCAGGCTCAGGAAGGTGTGGAACGTCCACGTTCTGCCCTCACCTTCGAGATCGGCGAGCAGATCCGCGTTGCAGACGGCCCGTTCACGTCCTTTACGGGCATGATCGAGGAAGTCGACGAAGAACGTCAGCGCCTCAAGGTCAGCGTTTCCATCTTCGGTCGTTCGACCCCAGTGGATCTGGACTTCACGCAGGTTGAGAAGCTCTAATCTCTTCTGTTGAGGCCATATGAATAAAAAAGGCTCCCAGACGGGAGCCTTTTTTATTGCCTCGAATGTGCCCTCTTACCGGCTTGAAGGGGGGAGTGAGCGCAGTCGGGACGCGGCATGATCTGCGAGTGCTGACAAACCCTGGCTCAGAGACGCTACCAGCTTACCGGTATCGCGCTGCGAGCTCTCTGGAGATTGCCAGGCAAACGATTCAGTCAGAACGGGACCAATCATTTTTTGCGCAGGGTGAACAGACACTGCCCCCGTGATATAGGCACGCCCCACTGAATCAGCTTCGAAGTTCCGAATCGTCACCTCTACGTAAGCTGTCGGGGTTGTTGTCACCGCATCTCCTTGTGACACGACCGCCGTGCCCGGAAGACGCTGCGCTAAATCAGTCGTGAGCGTCTGAGCAATCATATCGGGAAGCGCTTCACTCCAGCTATCACCCGTAGCCAGCTTGGTCTGGTAATCCCGATTTTGCCGGACGATCGTATCCCGATCGAGACGCAAAGGGACAACAGGCGTCCGGACCTCTACGACGACTGGTCCACCGCCCTGAGCCGCTCCAGATATGGGTGACAGCGTATAAAGGGTGGGGTCACTGCTACAGGCTGCCAGAGCAGCCGATAGACCAACCATGCATCCCACGGACAAAAGGCGCATACGAAAAGACGAATATTTTGCCATGGGGTCAGTTCCTGCGGCCTGTAATGAGTGCTGATGGGTGGTGTCCCAGATAATCCGTCAGAAAGCGCAGCGAGCGCGCCATCTGCGTCATCTGTGTAATCATACCCTGAAGGCTACGATGGAAATCCGTATCTCCACCGTAGGCCCCCAGAAGAGTCTGGGCGTTGGTCAGAGTTCCTTGCAGGGCCGTCATAAGCTCCGGAAGATGCTGATTGGCATTCTTGCTCAACGCATCCAGATTTTGGAGCGAGTTCCGCAAGGCTACCAGAGACTGCGTCACTTCGCGGCTGTTCAAACGGCCATCCGCATGTGCGATCAGGTCATTAACGTGCTCACCAATCTGCGTAAGCGGCATGGCGGCAATTTTGTCTGTGATGGTGGAAACAGATTCCATGATCCCATCCATGCCACCTGGCTGACTGGGCAGTACTGCTATGTCACCCTCATACGTCATGGTGACAGGTGGGGTGTTCTTCACGAATTGTAGTCCGATCAGAGACTCACCCGTCAGGAAGCTGGCACTTTGCACAGAAGCGCGCAGACCATTGGCCACAAACGCTGCAAGGTATTCCTTGGCACGCGCAAGCTGGCTTTCATTCCATTCCGGCATCATGCGCTCAGGCTCGATCTGCATTTCCACACGCACTTTCGGCTGCGCCTGCGGAGAGGGCATCTGCAGCTTTACGGACGTAACCGTACCAACCTGCAAGCCAAACAGGCTGACCTGACTTCCGGCAGCCAGCCCCTTCACGGACGTATCGATATACGTCACGACACGAAGACGTTGATGATACCGGGCACTCTCTGCATCAGCCTGACTGGTATAGAGCTTGAAAACCGAGTTTGCAGGCGCGACCGGAGCATTAATGGCATTTCGGTTATCCGGCAGGCCAAACGCCACACCGCCGGAAAACAGCGCTTGCAGCGACTGCATCTGAACCTTCAGACCACCCGCACCAAGCCCAACCTGAATACCCGAGACATTCCAGAAGCGGCTGTCGGTCCGCAGGTAGTGGTCATATGGAGCCTTGATGAAGACCTGCACAACGATCGGCCCCTCGCCGCCTGGCGGCATGGTATAACCGAGCACATCACCCACAGGCACATCCCGGAAGAAGACAGGAGCTCCCTCGCCCAGTGAGCCTAGAGCTGGCGACACAAGCCAGAATGTTGTTCCAGGCTGATCAGAACGAACGCCAGGAGCAGCTTCAAGGCCGCGGAATTCGGTTTGATAGTGCTGTCCGGATGTTCCAGGATCAATGGCAATATAGGCACCGGAAATCAGTGTATCGAGCCCGGTAATGCTTGCACCGTTAATACGTGGCCGCACGACCCAGAAGCGTGTGCTGTCCGTCAGGATATGAGCACTATTTGCGTTCATCTGAACCTTGACGCTCACATGGCGCATGTCACGGCTCAGGGTAATTTCCTGGACCGTACCCAACGTCACGGCCTTGTTCTTGACCTGCGTCTGGCCGGGAGTCAGGCCATCCGCTGTATCAAAGGTAATCGTGATTTCGGGTCCACGCGTGGCAAAATGCTTCCAGGCCAGCCAGCCAGAAATCAGAATGGCCAGAACCGGAATTAGCAGGATCAGGGAGAAGCGGGTCCGGCGTACCGGAGCTTCCTCCGGAAAGGCCGGCTGCTGCCCGCGATCATTTCGGGAATCGCTCACGCGCTTTCAGGCTCCATATGAGAGGTATCAGAAGAAGGAACGGGGCCATCAGGTGCCCGCGTGTCAGGAAGAGTACGGCCCGCCGCATCCGTGGGGACGGAGCTGTTCAGACCGGCCGCATCCCACATTGACCGAGGGTCAAACAATTCCACGGCAAAAATGGTCAGGATCACGACCAGTGCAAAGCAGATCATTCCGGGATCGGCAGCGACATTGGCCAGAAACGCAAAGTGTACGACCGCACAGAGAATAGAGATCATAAAAACGTCGATCATCGACCAACGTCCAATAATGTCCACCATGCGATAAAGCTTCCCAAGCAGTGGCAACTGCCACCGGGACCGCAGCTTTGTGCTGATGATCATAAAGCTCAGGGCCAGAATTTTCAGCACCGGAACGGTAATGCTGGCGAACAGAACCAGCAGGGCCAGAGGCACCATCCCAGCCTGCCACAGCTCGATAACACCACTGATAATTGTACTGGGCGCCCCCGAGCCTACCTTTGTGTAGGTCATGACCGGCAACATGTTGGCCGGGATGTAGAAAATAACGCCTGCAATCAGGAGACAGGTTGCCGATGCGAGGCTCTGCCTTTTACGCCGCCGGAGAATCTGGTCACACCGCGGACAGTCTCCCATATCAGCCTCCTGCAAGACAGGGTGATCGAAGGCAACCACCAGCCCGCATGCGTGACAGGAGAGCATATGCTCAACAGGAGGAAGTGCGTCTTCATGAGCATCCAGATGGGCGACATCCAGAACACGCCCGCGATGACCATCCACCCTCTTCCGCAAATCGCGGTTATTCCAAATGAGGTCATCATCGAAGGTGGAATCCATGGCAGCCATCGTCAGCATCAGGCCACCCAGCAGGTACACCCCCGGCTGCAAATCAACGAGGGCAAGATCAACCAGCTTGGTATAGGCAACCAGAACGCCCAGGACATAGACTTCCACCATGGACCAGCCCCGAAGACGGTCGTACCAGGTCAAAAGTCTTGGGGTCCAATCCGGCATATGGGGACGAGATGCGCCGTACAGCACAGCTCCCATCAGAGCAATGACAATCCCCGGCATGGCCAGAGTTGTCAGTCCAACCAGGAAAGACATGGTGTTGTAGCCCTGATGCGCCAACTCGATAGGACCAGACATCAGGGCAACCGTGTTCTCACGCCCATAGACATTTAGCGTCATGAGGGGGCTGATCAAAAGAGCAATATAGAGCGCTGCTGAAGCCACACAGAAAGCGGCGGGCGCTCCGATGACAGAGGTCTTGCGCCGCCGCACAATCTGCGCACCACATCGCTCGCACTCAGCCAGGAAACCCGGCTTGAGTTCCGGAACTCTCTGGAACAACCCACAGACAGAGCATTCGTGCAGACCTTCCACGACATGCAACGCCGCACGTGGGCGCTGCGGGCTCCGGGAAAGATTGACGGCATTCTGCCAAAGACGTTTATGAAAACGGTCAGTCATGACGCTCCTAACCTAACGCATGGAGCCGCCATAAGACAGTGCAGCCAGCACGAAGTGGCCCACGCATCAGGATCTGATGTCGGATGGTAGACCCATTTTAGAGCATTTGCCCAGAGCCAGAAAATTTTCCGGCAATATTTTGACAAAAAACCAGGCACTGCAGTTTGCAACAACACTTAATGTGTTTGCCTACCTGCTGATCTATTTTGATTCCGAGGGGAATGCCTCGATGGTGCCGGAGAAGAGATTCGAACTCCCGACCCCATCATTACGAATGACGTGCTCTACCAGCTGAGCTACACCGGCGCATCCATCGAGGTGGGCGCGTTTTAACTAACGCTTTTGAGCTTGGCAAGCCCTTAATGAAAGAAAACCATCTTACATTCTATGAAAACGTCACATCTGACAGCACAATCAAGCAAAACTCCAACCACGCTAACGCGTAAAGGCGTCATACACCTTGTTTTCAGGAGGACAGACCATGCCGCGTGGAGACAAATCAGCCTACACGGACAAACAAAAACGTCAGGCTGAACATATTGAAGAAAACTACGAAAAGCACGGCGTCTCAAAGAACGAAGCCGAAAGCCGTGCTTGGGCGACCGTCAACAAAGAAAGTGGCGGCGGCAAGAAAAGTGGGTCAGGCCGGAAAAATCACCCGAAAGATTAAATCCGGCCCAATCTGAGTAATAAATTCTTCAGGTTGCATCCCAAACGGCACGGGCAGCATCAACTCCAGCGCCACGCGGCAGACTGACACCCTCGCCTGCAAGAACAGCCTCAAACGCAGCCAGGGTCAGTAGAACCTTGTGCTTCTGCGCATTCACACCCATCGCGCCAATACGCCAGATCTTGCCTGTCAATGGACCGAAAGACGAGACGATCTCGATTTCAAAGTCCTTGCGCATCAACTCGCGAACACGGGCATTATCAACCCCTTCCGGAACCCATACGCCAGTCACATTGGTCATCCGCGTAGCATCGTCGCCATAGACGCGCAGCCCCATCGCCCGCAGACCGGCCACCATGGCCCGTCCAGCACGCGTATGACGTGCGACACGAGCATCCACACCTTCCTCAACCACGATCCGAGCAGCCTCGCGGGACGCATAAAGCATGGACGTCGCTTCGGTGTGGTGGTTCATCCGTGCCGGAGACCAGTAATTCATGAGCATCGCCAGATCGAAGTAATTTGACTGAATTACCGGCCCCTCACCCTGCGGCTGGCCCGTAGCAATACCCGCCTCATCATGGCGCCGACGCAGGATGGCCTCCACGGCACGATCCGATAGCGTGATCGGCGCAGAACCCGGCGGTCCGCCCAGGCATTTCTGAAGCCCGGCGGTGGCGACATCGATGTTCCAAGCGTCCGTCTTGAATTCCATGCCACCCAGCGTCGCAGTCGCATCGACATACAGAAGGACATTATGACGGCGACAGATCGCACCAATTTCAGCAAGTGGCTGGGCAGTTGTGGTGGACGTATCTCCATGCACGGTCGCCACAAGGCCAGGCTTGTGTTCGATGATGGCAGCTTCAATGGCAGCCGGTTCAACAACCTGCCCCCACTCAACATCTACAGTACAGGGAATACCGCCACACCGGTGAACAATCTCTGTCAGCAGAAGACCAAAGCGCCCGATCCGCGGGATAAGCACTTTCATGCCTGGAGAAACCAGCGAAACCAGAGCAGCCTCAATGGCCGAGCGGGCGGAACCGTTGATCAGCAGCGTCCAGTGATTTTTTGTCTGAAAGACTTCCCGGTACAGCGCCATGGTTTCATCCATGTAAGCCGTCATTTCCGGGTCCATCTGGCCAATGACGTCCGTTGCCATGGCTCGCAGAATGCGTGGGTGCACATTGGCAGGCCCTGCACCCATCAGCAGGCGCGACGGCGGATCAATTTGAGCAAAAGACGAAGTCATGACTGATATTCCTTGACGAAAGCGAGCAGGGCGCGATGGGCGAGTTCAACATCTTCCACAAGCACCGTCTCATCTGGATGATGGCTCAGGCCACCCGGACTGCGAATAAACAGCATACCCATCGGGCAGAAGCCTGCCATAGCCATGCTGTCATGCCCGGCGCCACTGAGAAGCCGTGGGGCGGAACGCCCTGTCACCGTTTCAACAGCCGAAGCGAACCGTTCAATGATCCCTGGGGAGCAGGCAGCCGCTGCCAATTTCTGTGGAGCTGTAAGGGAAACCTCTAGTCCACGCCGGTTCGCAATGTCCCGAATATCGGACCTGATGCCCTCCGCCAGCGCGTCACGGAGTTCATTGGAGCCTGCACGCATATCCAGTGAAAACCAGACATCTCCGGGAATAACGTTAGAAGTGTTGGGCGTCACTTCCATCTGTCCAACCGTTGCGACGAGGTTTCCGGCGCCGTTCACTCCACGCTTTTCCACAGCCAGCATCATCTCTGCGGCCCCAGCTAGTGCGTCGCGGCGCAAGGTCATTGGCGTAGTGCCCGCATGATCGGCCTGCCCTTTCACCATGACGCGCTGTCGGGTCTGGGCAGCAATAGCGGTGACGACGCCCAAAGGCTCATCCGCAGCTTCCAGACAGGGGCCTTGTTCAATATGCGGCTCGATAAAGGCCAGAATATCCTCGGGTCGGCGCGTCGCGTTTTCTATCTGCGCCGGATCCAACCCGTACGCCAGCATCGCTTCAGCAACCGTCATGCCCTGAGAATCCGTTACGCCCTGGGGGACGGCACTTATCTCTCCTGTCATCGCTCGGGAACAGATCATGGGAACAGGAAAGCGGGACCCTTCCTCGTCACCAAACCCAATAACCTCGATCGGGAATGGAAGGCGTGTGTCCTGTTCCTTCAAGGCTGCAACCAGCTCGATTCCCAGCATCACCCCGAGGTTGCCGTCAAAAGCTCCCCCATTCCGCACCGTATCAAGATGCGAACCAATCAGGAGAACCGGGGCCTTTGGGTTCGTGCCCTCATAGCGACCAACCAGATTACCCACGGCATCCGTTCGCACATCCATACCCGCTTCTTCCATCCAGATCTGGACCTGAGCGAGGGTATGCCGATAAGATGTTCCGAGCCAGTAACGGAAAAGGCTACCAGCCGTCTCGCTGAATGGAGGTTCAACGAGGATGCGGCACCGTTGAACGGCACGGGCTCCGTGGGCTGTCATTTTGTCTCCGCCAGAAGGACGTACAATCTTGGATAAAGTTTGCGCTCATAACGGGACCAGATCAAGTTGACCTCGTGATAAAACTCACCCCACATATTCGCATGAAAGATCAAACCCACCTTGATCCCATGCATCTTCAGTCGTTTTTGGCGGTCGCAGAAACTCTGCATTTCACGTCTGCCGCTCAGATGCTGGGCGTCAGTCAGTCAACCATCAGCCAGCATGTCAGCCGACTTGAGGAGCAACTGGGCACTCGTCTCCTGGCACGCAGCACCAAGACCGTCCGCCTCACGGAAAACGGCACGGCCCTCGTCTCATTAGGGCAACGCCTTCTGCAGGTTGAAGACAGTCTGTTTGCCTATTTTCGGGATGGTACACCGCGCGGCACCATACGGCTGGGGGTAACGGAAGACCTGCTCTTAACGCGTTTCCCGGAAATTCTGGGTGTCTTTCGCACTGCCCATCCGTCTCTTCAGATCACAATGACAGTCGGGCTTAGTTCATCCCTGACGCGCCTTCTGGACAATGACGAAATTGATCTGCTCTGCGGTATGCGGCGCTCTTCCGAAACGCATGGTCAAAAGCTCTGGACCGAAGAGTTACGGTGGTTTGGCCCAGCGCAAACACCATTCACAGAAGGCCAGTCCATTCCACTGGTGACTTTTCCCGAAGGCAGCGTGACCCGGCGCCTTGCAATCGAAGCCCTGAACCGTGCCGAACTCCCGTGGCACATCGCCTTCACCAGCGGCAATCTGAGCGCAATTCTGGCCGCTGTCCGTGCAGGATACGGCATTACGGCACAACCCGGGTTTCTGCGAGAGACTGAGGGGCTTTCCCTCTACGAGACGCCCTCGCTCCCGCTTGTCCCGAATGTCGATTTCATTGCGGCCACACGTCACCAGACGGCTCAGGGGCCAGAAGAGCTGCTGATCCAGACTTTGTGTGACCATATCTCCCGCCTCCAATCTTCCTCTCCTTCCTGACGGGTATTTTCCATGCAGACGCCCAATTCTCTCCGCGGGATGGTGACATCCCCCCATCACCTCGCAAGTCAGGCTGGACTGGACGTCCTGAAGGATGGCGGGACAGCTATTGAAGCCATTGTAGCAACAGCCGCCGCACTGGCTGCGGTCTACCCCCACATGACAGGCCTCGGTGGGGACTCGTTCTGGCTGATTTCCTATCCGAACGGACAGACCATCGCGATTGATGCCTGCGGACGGCTGGCCAGAAATGCCACGCTGGATCTGTATGCTCAGGCTGGTCACAGCGTCATCCCTTGGCGCGGCGGTCTGGCGGCCAATACCGTCGCCGGAACGGTCTCTGGATGGGAAGCAGCCCTGAAAGAAAGTGCCAAGCAACAGCCCGCCCTGCCACTTGACCGCCTCCTGCGCGATGCCATTCACTATGCCAGCACAGGACGCGTCGTTTCGGAGAGCGAAGCCGCACTTCTGAAGGAAAAGCAGGCGGAGCTTTGTGGAAATGAGGCTTTTCGGTCTTTCTGCATCCCTGACGATATTCCCTGGCAGGAAGGAGAAATTCAGACCTCGCCTATTCTGGCGGCTACACTCCGAAGCCTCGCTCACCACGGTCTGCGGAGTTTTTATGAGGGCGATCTGGCAAAAGGCATGGCGGCCGATCTTGAGGCCGCTGGCAGCCCCCTGCGTCTGGAAGACTTCCTGTCTCATCGCGCTGAAGTCAAAGCGCCACTGGATGTTCAGACCTCAATGGGGACACTCTATAATATGGCACCCCCAACACAGGGTGCAGCCTCTCTGCTGATCCTCGCGCTGGAAGATCGTCTTCCACAATGCGACGCGCCAGAAAGTTATGAGCACCTTCACGGACTGATCGAGGCCACGAAGCAGGCTTTTCGTTACCGAAATCGCGAAATCGATGGCCGCTCAACCGCGGAAGACGATATTCGCGCCCTTCTGCAAAACCCGTCAGCGCTGGACGAAATGGCCGCCCGCATTTCTATGGCCGAAGCATTCCCCTGGACGGAAGAAACCCAATGGGGCGACACGACATGGATGGGTGCCATTGATAGCAACGGTGTAGCCGTCAGCATGATCCAGAGCCTTTATTTCGAGTTCGGCTCCGGTGTGATGCTGCCGCAAAGCGGTCTGTTCTGGCAGAACCGTGGATCTTCATTCCGCCTGAAACCCTCTGGCTGGAACTGCCTGCTTCCCGGCTCAAAACCTTTCCACACCCTGAACCCCGCCGCTGCGCGTCTCAATGATGGCCGCGTCATGGTTTACGGAACCATGGGGGGTGAAGGCCAACCCCAGACACAGGCCGCCGTTTTCAGCCGCTATGCCCGACACGGTGTTCCACTGCAGGAGGCGATCTGCCGTCCCCGCTGGCTCCTGGGTCGCACATGGGGGCAGGAAAGTACGTCGCTCAAACTGGAGCCTGGATTTGATCCGACGGTGGTGCAGGCTCTTCACGATGCAGGACATGTGATTGAGCAGCTTCCTGGCATGTCATCCATCATGGGACATGCCGGAGCCATCGTAAGGCATGCGAATGGTCGCCTCGAAGGGGCTACCGACCCACGCAGCGATGGTTCCGTGGCGGCCTGGTAACTTAAAGAGAAGGAGGCGCTCCTGTAAAAGCGCCTCCTTCTCATGCTCAGACCAATCGAGCTTCGGCAGTTCCATCCCGCTCAAGGGATTCACCTAGAGCCAGAAGAAGATCTTCCCTGCCCGGGCGCGCAATAAGCTGGGCTCCCAACGGCAGTCCTGCCGTTTTCATCGGGACCGTCAAAACCGGGAAGCCTGCCAACGTCAGCGGTTGCGTATAAAGCCCCAGATTGGCACGCGCAGAGACCATTTTACCCCCTACTTCAATCAATGGCTGATCAAAGCGCGGTGCCTCACCCACCACAGCAGGCGCCAGCAGAATATCTGCATCAGCAAAAGCCTCGTGCATCCGTGCGCGGAACCAGTTCCTCAGACGATGCGCCTGAAAAATCAGGGAAGCCGGCAAAAGGGCACCAGCAAGCAGACGGTCACGCACTGACGGATCGTAATCTTTCGCCTGTGTGCGCAGCCAATGCAGATGAAGTGCTGCTCCTTCCGAGGCACTGATCACGAAAGCAGACGCTCTCGCCCGCGCAACTTCAGGGAGTTCCACCGTATTTTTGGCACCAAGCCGGGCCGCCAGTGCGTTTACTGCTTCCTGCATGGAAGCGGACATGTTCTCCGCAAACCATCCACCCAGACGCGCCACTTTCAAGCCACCAACATCAACAGGTGCGTTTTCCGTCCGGACCAATGCCTCAAAACACGCTCTCAAACCGCCCGCACTGTCCGCAAAAGGCCCAACTGTGTCGAGGCTGGCAACAAACGGGTAGCTACCCTCAATTGGAAAACGCCCCTGCGTTCCCCGGAGCCCCCAAACACCACACAAAGAGGCTGGAACACGGATGGACCCGTTGGTATCGGACCCCAGGCCAAGCGAAAACAAGCGCGCCGCCACTCCAGCCGCCGATCCACCAGACGAACCACCGGCCAGATGATCCGGCGCATGAGGGTTGCGTGTGACGCCATGGTGGGCATTGTCCGTCGCAAAGCCGTAAGCGAACTCGTCCATGTTTGTCAGTGCTACAGGGATGGCTCCCGCTTCGATCAGACGTGCCACGAGTGCGGCATCCCGCGTCGCAGGTGGATCATTTGCCAGCACCTTCGAACCCGCTGTCGTAACCTGACCGGCCACATCAAACAGATCCTTGATCCCGAATGGGACACCCGCCAACGCGCCAGGATCACGGCCTTCCGCAACAGCAGAATCAACCGCAGCAGCAGCGGCAAATGCCCGATCCGTGAGGGGACGCGTGACGCAATTCAATGCTCCATCCCGCTCGGCGATGTCTGCAAAAACAGCTTTGGTTACGTCTGTTGCAGATAACTCGCCGCTTCGAACACGCGCAGCAATGTCCAGCGTGCGAAATTCAAGCCCGCTCATGGTTCGTACTCGAACGCAGGTTCGAGCCTGTCTGACAGTTCCATTCCCTCAATCAGGGTTGCATAGGAACGCAGAAGGTCGAGATTCATCCGAACGCCCTTATGAAATTCAGCGGGTATCACAAGGCCATTCGCCGTTGCGAGAACCTCGATTTCTTTATCTTCCGAAAGATTCATGCTGCTGCCGTCGCCTCTTCAGAGTCAGTCTTCAGGATATGTCGGCCATCAGGGAAACATGCGCAGCCAGAATCTTCCAGCCATTCTGTGTACGAAACCATGTCTGACTCTGACGGCCGATTTTGGAACCACCCCGGCGTTGAAACTCCAGATCAACCACGGCAGCATCCTGACCAATCACCGTGATGACGCGTTTCAGCACATCCCGTGGCGGAGAGCCTCCTGGCCGCTGCTTCCGGAATTCCCTGATTTCTTCGATGCCATAGAGATTTTCACCAACCCCGTACCGGACTGTCTCCGGCCCCGCATAAAAGAGGTCATCCAGGGTCTGAAGATCATTCTCACCCAACGCTTTTTCATAAAGATCAGCCAGGCCTGAAACCTCAGCCAGAATTTTGGGGTCATTCAGCATCCTATATTTTTCCTTCTGCGTGCCCCGCGAGTACGACTTCATGCCCATTGTCTCGCAGAGACTGAACCTGTCGGGCATCAAGATCGGTGTTTGTAAAAATGCAGGATACCTGATCCAGATGCCCGACGTTGTAAGTAGAATGACGGCCGAATTTCGTACTATCCACGAGGAGCAAGCAGGCATCGGTCCGTCTCATCATAAGAGCGTTGAGCCTGGCCTCTTCCTCATCGGGCGTCGAAATCGTCGCGTCTGGCTGCACAGCACTGGCGCCAAGAAATACCTGGTCGAACCAGAGTTTCTCCAGTGCCTGCTCGGCCAAAAGTCCGACCAGACTGCGATTGGTATGCCTCACTCTTCCACCAAGAAGAATCGTCTCAACACCTTCAACACCGCTCAGCATTTCCGAGACCATGATGTTGTTGGAAAAGACCGTCAGCGGCATGGGAGAAATGCGCAGACGCCGCGCGAGCTGCAGAACGGTTGTCCCGGCATCAAAGAAAACCTTTGATCCTGGCTCGATACGGCAAAAGGCCAGATCCGCAATGGCTCGCTTGTGTTCGAGTGCGTGGTTTTCCCGCGCCTCAAACGCAACCTCTCGATCGATGGAAGCAGTCAGGGAAGCACAGCCGCGTGTCCGGATGACAATGCCCTGCTCTTCAAGCAACTGAAGATCCCGCCGGATCGTCGCAAGAGAGGCATCCACCTGTCTGGCCAGCTCGTGGATACCACTCATTCCGTTCAGGTAAAGGTAATGCCGGATCTGAGCCAGCCGGTCAGAAGCCAAAAGACGCTCTCCCTACTGAGCCATGACACGGTATGCCGAAGCATACCCATATTTTTCAAAAAGCATGCATAAAATGATCGAAATCGGAACGTTTCGCTCAGAAAGATGACTTGACATGACTGGCCTCTGACTAGTCTGATCAGATGAGGATCATACTACCCGCAAAGAAAGCCTGGCCGTGACTGAACCCTGTATCGCAGCGATTGATGGCGGGGGCAGCAAGACTCTCCTTGTTGTCCTTCGTCAGGATGGAACAGTCGCCGCCAGGCGGCAGACAGGCGGAACAAACCCTTTTGACCAACCCCTCTGGCGCGAGAGGCTGACAGGCCTTTTGCAGGCGCTCCCTGTCGAGACCCAGTCTGTCGGACTTGGACTAGCCGGATACGGCGAAAGTGAAACGCTTTGCGCCCGGCAAAAAAATGCTGTCTCCGAAAACCTTAAAGACATTCCATACTCCCTCACAAATGACGTGGATATGGCCTGCTCAGCCGCATTTGGCGGACAGCCCGGCATTCTTCTCCTCTCTGGAACAGGCTCCATGGCCTGGGCTTCCGATGCTGCTGGAAAACATTGCAGGGTCGGTGGATGGGGGAGCCTATTTGGCGATGAAGGCAGCGCCTACCAGATTGGCCGAAACGCCCTGGCACTGCTGACGCACATTCTCGATGGTCGAAACACGCAGGATGCCTGCTTCCTGGCGCCCTTCACTGAGGCCATGGGCCTGCCATCCAGCCCGGAACTCTGCACGCCTGCTCTTCTGGAGTGGTATGGCACCCTTGAGCATCCTCGCTCTGCCGTTGCAGCTCTCGCCCGTCACGTATCTGTTCTGGCCGAAGACGGTTGTGTCCCGGCCATGGCTCTTCTGGATCAGGCCGCATCCGATCTGGCCACGCATATCATTGCGGCGCGTAGAAAAATGCCGGGATTAGACCTTCCCTGGAGCTATGCGGGCGGTACGCTTCAAAGCGCGTACCTGCGAAATGCCATCGCAAAACAATGCGGAGCACCTCGCCCTCCCCTTCTCCCTCCCATTGGCGGAGGTCTCATTTCTGCTGCCCGACAGGCCGGATGGACCGCAGATACACACTGGATTCAATCCCTCTCCCGTACCCTCGACACCGTAGGCTCAGGGGCCTGAAAGGTTTTCTTATGAACGCTACCGAGCGCGGTATTCGCGAACAGTTTCCTCTCTGGAACCAGGTAGACATGCAGGATGTGCATCCGGACCCAGAGACTTTCACGGTCGTCGTGGGATGTGGAACATCCGTTCATATTGCGGATTCAATCGCGGCAAGCCTGAACGCCAACGGTGTGTTTTCGCGTGCTGTTGCAGGCAATGAGTGGACACGCCGCCCGCAGGATTATGTGCCGTCCTCAATTCGCCCAAACATTCTAGCTCTTTCACGCAGCGGAGAGTCGACTGAGACGGTTGCCGCTGCCATCGAAAGCCGAAAGAACGGGCTGCACGTCACAGCTTTCACCTGCGCGGAAGAGACCAGTCTCGAGAAGAACGCAGACGAAACCGTCTTGGCCGAAACCCATGCGGAAGAAGGCATTGTCATGACAGCGTCGGCTAGTCTGATGCTGCTGATGGGTCTGCGTTATGCGGGTATTTCCGTCACGCCGGAAACAACAAAGGCTGCCGAGGCACTCCTTAACGCCGCAGATCCGCAGCTCAAGGCTCTAATCGAAGGCCGTTCCCATTTCGTGTTTCTGGGCGCTGGTGCTCTTTATGGCGTTGCCCGAGAAGGCTCCCTAAAACTTCAGGAAATGAGCCTGAGCCAGACGGAAGCGCATCATCCGCTGGAATACCGTCACGGCCCGATCAGCCTGATTGATGACAGTTCGCTTGTCGTGTTCCTGTACCACCCGGACACGCTGGAAGAAGAGAGCATTCTTGCCAAGGATCTGATCGGCAAGGGCGCGCACATTCTCGGCATTGGTGGCCCCGGCACCGTCTCTCTTTCCGTTAAGGAAGGCGCAGATGTACGCCCGTTGGTCGTTCTGCCAGTGCTTCAGCTTTTCGGCGAATATGTCGCGCGCTCAAAGGGATTGGATACTCTGGCCCCTCGTCATCTGACCAAAGTTGTGACGATCGCCTGATTCATGAGCCTTTCTCCGTTCCTGAACCTCGTTCGCCAGACGCACGATCCAGACGTTCCGAAAGCCCAACGTCAAGGACTGACCTCTGTCTGTTCCGCACACCCACTGGTGCTGGAGGCGGCGCTTCAACGCGCTGCCCGGACCAAGCGACATGTTCTGATCGAGGCGACCTGCAATCAGGTCAATCAGGATGGGGGTTATACCGGCATGACCCCGGCAGATTTCCGGGATCTTGTGCTTGGAATTGCCGCTAAGGTCGGCTGCCCGGCGCATCTTGTTCTGCTGGGCGGTGACCATCTTGGCCCCAATCCATGGAAATCCTTGCCCCCGCAGGAGGCCATGGACAAGGCCCTGACCATGATCGAAGCCTTTGCAAAAGCGGGCTTCGTAAAGCTGCACCTCGATGCCAGCATGGGCTGCGCGGGCGAACCGGTTGCGCTTTCCGATGAAACCGTTGCCGAGCGCGCCTGCGCCCTTGCACAGCGCGCCGAAAGCGCGGCTCCCGGTCAGGCCGTCTATATCATTGGAACGGAAGTCCCCGTTCCGGGTGGTGCGGCTGAAGCTCTGGACCATCTGGAGCCAACCTCTCCGGACGCTGCCACTGCAACACTTCAGGTTCACAAAACGCTGTTCCGCCGGGTTCTGGGCGATGATGTCTGGGGCCGTGTGATCGGGCTTGTCGTTCAGCCAGGAGTGGAATTCGGTGTGGAAGATGTGGTGATTTACGACCGGCCGCGCGCGCAGTCCCTCTCGGCCACACTGAACCAAATGCCGGGCCAGATCTTCGAGGCCCATTCGACTGATTATCAGCCCCTCCCCGCCCTGCGCGCACTTGTGGAAGACGGCTTTCTGCTTCTGAAAGTCGGACCGGGCCTGACCTTTGCCCTGCGTGAAGCCCTGTATGGGCTGGACAGCATCCGCTCTGTCCTTTTGCCGCAGCAGGAAAGCCTGCGAATGGTCATGGAACGGATCATGACACAGCAACCCGCGCAGTGGCGTGGCCACTATGAAGGCACGGAGAGCAAGCTCGCCATTCTCCATCACTATGCTTACAGCGACCGCATCCGCTATTACTGGCCTCAACCTGATGCGGAAGCGGCTGTTGAAACGCTTCTGCGACAGCTTGAAGAAACAGGGCTGCCAGACCCGCTTCTGAGCCAATTCCTGCCTGTGCAGTACGAAAAAATCCGCGACGGACTGCTTCCACGGCATCCGCGCGCCATAATTCTTTCCGCAATCGACACAGTTCTTGGCCTGTACGATCAGGCCTGTGGAGCAGAAGTGACATGAACCGTTCCCCGGATAGCCTGACTGGCTCATACGGCCTTGGTCCACTTGGTGTTGCCGCCGCCATCTTCTTCATGATGGGTTTTGTGACCTGGCTGAACGGACCACTGATCTCGTTTGTCCGGGTTGCGTTCTCACTGGGAGACGTCAGCGCCTTTCTGGTGCCTCTGGTCTTCTACCTGTCGTATTTCCTGTTCTCCATTCCCGCATCATTTGTCGCCCGTTCACTAGGTCTACGTCGCGGTCTGTCTGGAGCACTGGTTTTATGTGCGGCAGGCGTGACCCTCTTCGGGCAATTCGTCTCCATGCGCATTTATGGCGGCGCACTGGCTGGGCTTCTGGTGCTGGGTTCAGGGCTTGCACTGATGCAAGTCGTCATCAACCCACTGGTCAGCCTGCTTGGTCCGTCCGAACGGGCCGCCCAGCGTATCGCCATCATGGGTGTCTGTAATAAATTTGCCGGCATTCTGGCGCCTATCGTCCTGGCCACAGTCGTCATGGGCGATATCGGGAATGTCGCGGAGAAAGCGCAGCTTGCTGCAACACCAGAAGCACGAGACGCCATTCTAAACAGCTTCGTCCATGCCATTTATGCGCCCTATATGAGCATGGCTGTCGTTCTTCTGGTCGCTGCCGTGGGCGTGATCTTTTTCCCCCTGCCGGAACTTCAGGCTCCGCCACTTCCAAGCGTGAGCGGAAGCAGTGAGAAAATCTTCCGGCCGCATCTCGTCTTCGGCATTGCAGCCATGTTCATTTATGTCGGTATCGAAGTCATGGCGGGCGACGCTATCGGGACATATGGGCAGGGCTTTGGCCTTCCCCTAAGCGAGACCAAGTTCTTCACCTCCCTGACCCTCGCCGGAATGCTGGCTGGTTATGTCGCCGGGTTCGTTGTTGTTCCACGCATCATCACGCAGGAACGCTTTCTTGAATTCTCCTGCATTGGCGGCTGCATCCTGACCATTGCGGCCTTCCTGACATATGGTTACGCCTCCGTACTTTGCGTCGCTCTGCTGGGCGCCACAAATGCTATGATCATGCCGACGATCTTCCCAATTGCCATTCGGGGTGCCGGCCCTTGGACCCCGTTGGCATCGGCCTTGATTGTCATGGCGTATAGCGGCGGTGCGATCATTCCGCAGATCTATGTCCTGCTGAAGCCTTATGTCGGGTTTCAGGCAATGTTCGCCCTCCTCGTTCTGCCATCCTATCTCGCAGTTCTTTTCTACGCTCGCCGCTACGGACAGACGGGCCTTCTCCCACTGGACCAGAAACAATGACGTCTCATCTCGATGGAAATCTCGTACTCCGGGACCGGATCGTCCCCGGTCGCGTGACCTTCGGCACCCATATCCACGATCTTGAGCCACTGAAAAACGCCGGCAATCGTTACATTCTTCCGGGCTTCATTGATGGACATGTTCACGGTGGCGGTGGGGCCGACACCATGGACGGCGTGGAAGCCATTGAAACACTGTCCCGGTTCCACATGTCTCACGGCACTACGACCATTCTCCCGACAACCATTACGGCACCCTGGAATGACGTAATGAATGCCCTGAGAGCCGTCGCGGAAGTCTGTGAACGCGGGGTGGAAAACGGTCCGCGCATTTATGGAGCCCATTTGGAAGGGCCGTTTGTGAGTCCCCACAAGCTGGGTGCGCAGCCTCCCTTTGCCATTCCTCCCTCCCCTAACCGGGTTCAGGAAGCTGTCGAAACCGGGTGTGTCCGCGTTGTCACGCTTGCTCCCGAACTGGACCATGCAGAAAGTGCCATGCGCAGTTTTGCAGCGGCTGGCGTAAGGGTCAGTCTCGGCCATACCACCACAGATCATGAAGGCGCCGAACGCGCCATCTGCCTTGTCTGTGGAGCTGGCGGAACCGTTGGTGCGACCCATCTTTTCAACGCCATGTCTGCAATTGAGGGGCGTAAACCCGGCCCTGTAACGGCACTCATGTGCAGCGATACCGCTTATGCGGAGATGATCTTCGATACCTACCACGTGCACCCCGCCAGCTTTCGTCTGGCCTCACGCGTTATGGGAGACCGCCTCCTGTTCGTAACAGATGCCATGCGGGGAACGGGTGAACCGGAAGGCCCCAGCAGTCTGGGCGGGCAGGACGTCCTGATCCAGGATGGCGTTGTCCGTCTTCCCGGAGGTTCTCTGGCAGGAAGTGTGCTGACCCTTGATCAGGCTGTGCGCAATGCCGTGCAGGCCGGAAAGTCACTTCCGGAAGCTGCACGGCTCGTCAGCACCAATGCAGCGACTTATCTTGGCCTTCATGATCGGGGCACAATTACTCCCGACCTCCTGGCCGATTTCACCGTTCTGGATGACACGCTGCAAATCGCGGAAGTCTGGGTTGGTGGGCAAAGAACTTTTTGAGGCTGCCTAACTGAGCAGACGTCTCTTCAGATATCCGCGGGTGGTGCCAGCCGATAAACGCCTGCCTGCCAGGGCTTCAGATCAGGCAGCACGTCCGCTGCCTGAGCAGACGTGCTGTCGATCAGAACTTCAGATATTTTCAGACCATGCGGCAGAATATAGTGTTCTTGTTCCCCACACATATTGATCAGAACAAGTAACTGCTCGTCCTCTAGCGTACGCGTAAACGCAATCACCGAAGGGTGGTCTGGATCCACGTCTTCAAATGTACCGTAAATCAGCGCCTGATGCGTAGCGCGCAGCTCAATCAAGCGGCGGTAATAGTTCAGAATGGACCCGGGGTCAGCTTCCTGCTGGGCCACATTGATGTCTGTGTGATTTGGATTAATCCGAAACCAAGGCACACCACTCGTAAAACCCGCGCGCGACGTTCCATCCCATTGCATGGGCGTTCGTGCATTATCCCGACTGATCTTTGACAGGCTGAACAAAACCTCCTTTGCGGACATTTTTCCAATACCAACAGTATTATCCCAGATGCCCTTGGCATTGATGTCCTCGAAATCCTCGATCCCATCAAACCGGATATTCGTCATGCCAATTTCCTGCCCCTGATAAATATAGGGCGTCCCACGCCGCATCAGGAGCATTGTTGCCAGCGCCTTGGCTGACGGGCCGTGCCCTTCGGGCGACGGATCTCCAAACCATGAGACAGCTCGGGGATTATCGTGGTTTTCCAGAAAAGACGTCAGCCAGCCCTCTGGACCAGAAGACGTATCTTCCCCCCTCAGAACGGCCTTGAGATCCTTGATCGTCCAGTCCTGTACCTGCCAGTCATGGCGGCCAAGACGAACGATTTCGAAATGAAAAACCATTGTCATTTCCCGTCGGCTTTCCGCAACAAAAGCCGGGGTCTCTTCAAACGGAACGCCAAAAGCTTCTCCGACCGTCAGCAGGTCCCGGTCAGCGAAAACCTCCCGATGCATTTCCTGGAGATAGTCATGTACCTTGGGGCCTGTGACATAAACATGCTCCAGACTTTCCATCTCGGCGAGCGTAAGGTCTCTGAGGCCTGATAACTTGGACAGAAAGCAGATTGCGTCCAGCCGAAAGCCAGACACACCACGGTCGAGCCAGAAACGCATCATGCTATATATTTCTTCCCGGACCTGGGGGTTTTCCCAGTTCAAATCGGGCTGCTCCCGGGCAAAATAGTGCAAATAATATTGCCCTGTCGCTTCATCCTTCTCCCATGCACTCCCGCCAAAAATGGACAGATAGTTGTTGGGCGGACCGCTATCCCGGCCATCCCTCCAGATATAGAAATCACGGTAGGGATTATCCCGCCCGGCTCGGCTCTGCCGAAACCATGCATGCTGATCACTCGTGTGGTTGGCGACAATATCCACAATGAGCTTCATTCCCCGGGCATTTAATCCTGCTACCAGACGGTCAAAGTCTTCCATGCTCCCCTGAAGGGGATCAACTTTGCGGTAATCCCGGATGTCATACCCGTTATCAACATTCGGGCTGTCATAGTGCGGGGCCAGCCAGATCACCTGTACGCCGAGCGATTGCAGATAATCCAACCGGCTGATGAGACCCGGAAGATCTCCTATTCCATCCCCGTCGCTATCACAGAATGACCGTGTATAGACCTGATAAACCACAGCTTCCTTCCACCAGCGCCTCTTGTCGAGCGTATTGGCTTCACTGGCACGAAGGGCTGTCAGGAATGGTGCGTTGGAATCGTTGGGGGAAGGCTGTGACATCCGGGCTATCTCCTCGCGGATATAAGCCTTCAACGACGCACCAGGAAAAAGCGTTTCAACCTTTACCGTACAAGTTAACGAGACCGCTTTATCAGTCAGTCGCTTGACAGATGCGCCTCGAAACAGTCTGTGTCTCTGGCATGTCGGTGAGCCTGAAGGAGCTACGCCACCGCCCTTATCTATTGCGCTCCAGGAGTTCTTGACCCTGATGTCCACGAACCAGACATCCACCCTGCTGAATGATCTTTCTGCTTCCGAACGGAATTATATGCAGGATTATCTTACCCAGTCAGCCGAGACGATGGTGGCCTTCTCGAAAGATGAAGCCTGCTCAGAAATGATGGCAGGCATTGCATTGACCATCACATCCGCGCTGCAGGACGATGGAAAGCTGCTGGTTGCCGGAAATGGCGGAAGCGCGGCGGATGCCCAGCACATTGCTGGCGAATTCACGGCCCGCCTGATGTATGACCGTCGCCCACTGGCCGCTATTGCCCTAACAACGGACACATCCAGCCTGACGGCCATCGGCAACGACTATGGCTTTGACCACGTCTTTTCCCGACAGGTACTTGCTCTGGGTCGCAAGGGCGACGTTTTCCTTGGCATCACCACATCCGGGCGTTCGCCGAATATCGTGGAAGCACTCAAGGCTGCTCGCTCGCAAGGGGTCACAACCATCGTCTTTACAGGCCAGACGTCGGTCGAAATTCCGGAAGCGGACTTCGTACTCCGCGTTCCTTCTGCATGGACGCCCCTGATCCAGCAGATGCATATTACAGCCGCACATATTGTCTGCGCGCTGGTTGAGCGGGCGCTGTGCCCACAATCCTCCATTCACGAACAGCACTGAGCAGGCACCAGTGAACTGAGCATGGACCCAGCAGACAGACCCTGGTCACTGTCCGCCGGGTCCATGCCCTGAATTATCAGGACCGGATGCGCCAGCGCCAGTCGTTCAGAACTTCCTCAAGAGTGTTTTTCCAGGAGATCTGCGCCGTCCAGCCCAAGATGCGTTGAGCTTCAGACGGATCACCCCGCATATTCTGCAGTCCTGACGGTGTCTGACGCGTAGAGTCCAGGCAGATGTCTGCTTTGACGCCCGCCATCTCCATCAGGTCATTCAACATGGCACGAACCGTTCTGGTCTCACCGCTGCAAATATTCAGGATCGTGCCATCCGCAGGAGCCTCGGGTAGCGTCAGGGCATCGATATAAGCATCACAGGCATCCCGAACATTTGTGATGTCATACCCAACATCCGGATGGTTTATCGTAATGGTCGTCTGCTGGTGCGCCTCAACCCGAGCGACCTGAGCGGCCAGAAAGGGTAGGATGGCATTCGGATCCTGATCGCTTCCAGCTTGCGTGAAGGGCCGCATCCGCACAGCGTGCAGACCCTCTTTCGCCATCATTCCTACCGCCATATCAGCCGCCGCCTTACTGGCTGCATAAGAATTCAACGGTGCTACAGTCGCAGTTTCGTTTAGGGGAACGCCTTCCGCAAAAGAGGCACCATAAATTTCAGCTGAAGACACATAGACAAAACGGATGTGGCGGGCGTGTTTCTGAAACGTCTCCGCCAGATTCATCGTTCCGTCCAGATTGACTTGCCAGGCGCGCTGCGTGTCCTGACTGGCCTCCAGAACCGATGACACGGCAGCAAGGTGAATGCAGGCATCGGGCCGTGTGTCCTGCACCACACGCTCTACAGCCTCACGGTCCAGAATATTCAGTTGCCCTTCAATCAGAACATGATCGGGCATCCGGTCCTTAAGGCGTGTTTTCAAATGGGTTCCAACAAACCCAAGACCACCCGTAAGAAGAATTCGCATTGCCTGCCCTCACACCGACCACCCTAAGGAGCCGAGAGGGTCAGAGGACGTAAGAAGCGAATTTTCCGAAACAGGTAGCATTGATCATTCTCCCATGCTGACGGATCTGAGGCCCGAACAAAGGTACGGCCGTTCCGCCATCCCTTCGTTCTCGACCACATTCAGTCACGGGGCAAGAGAGCAACTCTTGTGCTGGGGTACAGGATCAGTTCCCGAGAGAACGATCAACAGAACGGCCAGCGCGTTCGATCGGGCCCTTCGGCGGATCAACGGTGTCACGCACCTTTTCACCGAACGTCCGGTGGTGTTCGCAGGCCGTCAACGTCACGCAGGACACGGAAAGGGCCAGAAGAAGCAGTATCGATTTACGCACGTGGAGTAATCCTCCGAAAAGACGGTGAAGCCATCAGAAACGATCAGCGCCGTTTCCGGTTCCCTCCACGTAACGAATTCAGAAGATTTCGATATGACTCTTGAAGCCCATCATAACGGCATCCCGTAAGTTCACCTGCCCGTTCGGGTTATGGTAATATTGAAGATCAGGCTCAAACGTCATCGCACGGCCGATTGCGAACGTGTAGTTCAGCTCTGCAACTTCCTGATGCGTCTGCAAGCCCGTCGCCCGATAAGGCAGAGACTTGCCGGCAGCCAGAAGAATCCGTTCAGTTCTCTGCACACCTGACGCGATATGAACATACGAGACCGCCAGTCCAATCGTGTCTGATGGCCGCGCAGCCCAGAAACCTTTCCAGGTTGCGCCCAGATAGATCTGCCGGTCTCTCAGTGCCGTCCGAGGCTCGTTCAGTACGACCCCCCCCATCAGCGTCACACCGCCCTGTGGGTTGATTCTAGAGCCTTTGATTCGTTGATCCGCCATCAGCCAGGTGGACCACGAACCGCTATGTCGGGCAGCAGAATATCCGCTATCCGCATACGGGTTTCCCAACGTATCCAGAAAGTTCTCAGACCGCCCCATCGTCTCCACGGCTATGCCAAGTTTGTAATGGCCCGGATACGCCAGCTCTCCGGAAGGGCGACGGAAGATGGGCTGCCATCCGATTTCTACGGGAAAGATTTCACCAACAATATTCGAGCCATTCAGCTTGAACCCTGTTCTGTGTTGCGCGACCGAATAAATGCCTTCTTCCGCAAAATAGACACCCGTCTCGACATAAACATCCCGCCGCCAGGGACGCCCTCTCACACGCAACGCCCAGACAGACGCCGGATAAGAGCTGTAATAGGCGCTGTCAGAAGCACCTTTGGGGCGACCACAGAAGCTATTGTTCACGAAGGAGCAAAACACAGTACCGGCGGCGAAATCCGAAAGCTGGGACATACGCCCCGCTGCGATTGCCAGTCGGTTCTGGAACAGGTGCTGCTCCCCATATGCCATCACAAGATGCACCACGACGTTTCCGCCACCACCATAGGTCTCCTGACTGTGAGCCAGCCAGTCTCCAAACATGCGGTTAGCCGTTGTGCCGTAGCGTCCTATGAAAATCACATGAGTCGCAAAGCCCTGAAGCTTCGCCAGACGGTTCCAATCCGTGACAATATTCAGAGCATACTGGCCGGCATTAGACGCGCCCTGCTTGTAACCATACCCTTTGGTCGGAGCCGTCACAGCGCCCATCATCTCGTTCATATTGTCGAACTGGGCAATCGTTCCATGGCGTCTCAACCAACCATGAGCGTCATTCACAAAAGGAAAAAGCGAAGGCGGAGCAGACAGGTTTCCGGCAAGGTCTTCATAGGCCGACGCTTTAGGCAAAAGCTCCGCAGCCCCTGCTGACAACGGTGCAGCCTCTGTTTCCCCACTGGCCTGATCTGACGCAGTACGTCCTTCGGGCGAAGACGCTTCAGACGCCGGATCGGCAGCCATGGCGCCACCGGCCGAGGACAGCACACATACGGAAACAGCAACACGCATCATTCGCCGCACAACGGCCATGCAGCTTTCTTCCGTATCGCTTTTTACGTGATCGCTTATCGAACTATCACCGCTCAAAAATGAATTTTCCTTGATGTCGCTTCAACCCACCCTGTTTATGCACACGACGACATCAGCTTCCATCCTGCAAATGCTGCCCCTCCCACTGCATGAGCGTTGGAGCGAAGACAATATGGATACTTCGACTTTCATAAACCGGAGAAAAGTGCGCTAAACACCCCACTTAGGCACAGAGTTAACCCGTTTTTTACGAAACATATGTTTGGGTCGTTTTGTTCAGAACAAACGGAATTGCCCCATACATGTTGCTTCCATCTCGTCATGCTATGCGCTGTCTGGGGCTGATCGGGCTAATACCTGCCCTCTCCGCTTGTAATTCGCTAGCCCAGCTCTCTGAGGTTGGGCGGCCGCCACGCATGACGTCCATTACCGACCCAACATTAGCAGCAAGCTATCGCCCTGTCACAATGCCCATGCCCCCCCTGCGTCCCCCTCCGCAGGAAGCCTCCAGCCTGTGGCGAAGTGGTAGCCGTGCGTTCTTCAAGGACCAGCGTGCCTCTCAGGTTGGGGATCTGGTCACGATCATTGTGGACATCACCGATAACGCTGCTTTCAATAACGGCACGACAGCCAATCGTGCTGCCAACGAAAAATTTGGAATCCCAAATCTGTTTGGAATCAAAGGACGAGTCATCGGCGCTGTAACGGGTGCTGACAGCCTGAACACGACCAGCAGTAGCGATAGCAGCGCGACAGGAAAGATCATCCGGAATGAAACGGTAACCCTTCGTCTGGCAGGAACCATCACACAGGTTCTTCCAAACGGGAATTTCGTCGTGATGGGGAAACAGGAAGTTCGGGTCAACAGTGAACTACGTGAGCTCGGTGTCAGCGGCATTGTCAGGCCACAGGACATAACGGCGGACAATACCGTTACCCACGATCGGATGGCGGAAGCCCGCATTTCGTACGGTGGCAGAGGGACCATCACCCAGATCCAGACCCCTCGTTACGGACAGCAGGTTATGGACTCGATTTTACCATTCTAAACAAAAAAAAACGCCGGGAATAACCCGGCGTTTTCCTTAAAATCTTAGCTCTTATCCAGCTCAGTGAGCGGCAGGACGAGACAGCAGAAGAGCCCAAAGTTCGGCAACGTCCTTTGCGGGACCATTCCCAGTGATGGATTCAAAGGTCTTGATGGCATCAGCCTTATGACCAGCGTCCATCTGCGCCATACCAAATTCAATCTGGGCCAGATCCGGATAGTGTGGCTTCTTCCCAAGGCCGGTTTTCATCAGGGCAAGGCCCTGATCAGCCTGACCATTCAGAACAAGATTATAACCCGTTGTCAGAGCAGGACCTGCAGAGGGATCCGTGGCAGCAGACGCAGCAGCCTGAGCAAGTTGTGCACGGTCAGCAGCGGCACGCTGTGCAACAAATGCGTGGAATTTCGCATCGCCAGCGGCTGTCGGACCGTTACCCAGAGACTTGTTGGCATAGCCCTGATTGAGCAGGTTCAGCGCCAATTGGGGCAGACCCAGCTGAACAGCGCGCTCACCCATGTCCTGGTAGTCGGACGGATCCTTCAGGACCCCCGTCGCCAGACGCAGACGCTCAACATAGAAAACCAGCGGCGGTGCCAGATTAGGATTTGCGACCAGATCATGGATCAGCATCGCCCAATAATCAGGCTTGGAATAATACTTGGCCAGCAGGACGTAGGCGTGCGTCTTGGCGTCCGCGTCCTTCAGGTTCGTATAAGCGGTGGCGAGCATCTGAAGCTGATTTTCAGCAGGAATCTTGCCTGCCTTGATCGTTGCGTCCACCTGCTCCTGAGCAGCCTTGGCTGTTCCTTTCCAGTCACCCTGAAGATAGTAACACTGGATCAGCATCGTCTGCATGCGCGGGTCAGGCCCGTGTTCATGCAAATAACGCTCGGTCGGCGGAATGGCGGCCGCATAGTTCTTGGCACTATAAGCCATGGTAGCCTGAGCCATCAGCATCTGACCCTTCGCAGCCTTCGGCGTGCGGGAGCTATTGATCAGAACGTCATAAGCTTTGGTTGCCGCAGCCACGTTGCCGGACTGAGCAGCGACCGCTGCACGCATCTGGGCAATGGTATAGGATTCGTAATCCGTCTTGCCCTTGACCGCATCCGCGGCATCCACCGCAGCCATGGCTTTTTCATAGCTCTTCGCGGCAAGAGCACTCTGCGCCTGCTGAAGATCCTTGCCGACAGCTTGGCCCAGCACATCGTCAGCATGGGCGGCAGGCCCAGCAACAAGAGCTGCACCAATAGCACCAGCCAGCAGAAGGGAGCGGGCGCTCAGACGGCGGTTAAGGGACAAAGACACGAATTACTGTCCTTCCATGAACTGATCCAGACCGACGATACCCAGCTTGGTCACACCGAGACGCTGAGCGTCAGCCATGACGTGGGCAACCGTTTTATAATCGGCAAGACGGTCAGGATGAATATGGACCTCGGGCTGATCGCCTTCAGCAGCAGCGGCCTCAAAATGAGCCTGAAGTGCTGCTTCCGAGCTGACCGGCTCGCTGTTCCACGAAATGCTGTTGTCGTAATTGATGCTGACAGTCACCAGCTTAGGCTGCTCGGTAGACGGCGGAGGATTGCCCTGAGGCAGATCGATCGCCACCGAATGTGTCTGCAGCGGGATGGTGATGATCAGCATGATCAGCAGCACCAGCATCACGTCGATCAACGGCGTGGTGTTGATATCGACGATACCTTCGTCTTCGTGCGTGCTGTCCGATCCGACGCTCATGCCCATGACGGCGGTTCTCCAAAAGGGTGACGTGAAAGAGGTTGCCGGACCGTTCTTTCTATAACGGCCCGGCAGACCTTCAGTTCGAGTGGGGCTGCTCGGTGATGAAGTCCACGTGAGCGATACCAGCTTCCTGAGCTGTAGCGACCACCTGGCCAACTGCCAGATACTTGGCAGCACCGTCACCACGGATCTGGACCTGCGGCTGAGGCTTCTGCTTAGCCACCTCTACAAGGCGGTTCAGCAGATCCTGATGCGTTGGGACCGGTGTGGTGTTCCAGAAAACCTGGCCATTCGCAGTCACTGCCAGAACAACATTATTCGGCTTAGTCTGGGTCGGCTGATTTGCATCAACCGGCAGCTTCAGCTTCACAGTATGCGTGGCGACTGGGATGGTGATCAAGAAGATGATCAGCAGCACCAGCATGACGTCGACGAGGGGAGTGGTGTTGATTGCCGACACCACCTCGTCGTCACCGCCGCCTCCTCCGACGTTCATTCCCATAGTATCAGACCCGCTGGCTGGTGGTGATGGTGGTCGGAGCTGACATGCCGCCGTCTTCCGGAGACACGCCGTGACGGAAGCCACCGATCAGGACAGACTGAACGTCTGCAGCGAAGTTGCGAACGCGATCCATAGCGCCCTTGTTACGGCGAACGAGCAGGTTGTAACCCAGAACGGCCGGAACAGCGGTTGCAAGACCAATTGCCGTCATGATGAGGGATTCACCCACCGGACCAGCAACCTTGTCGATGGACGCCTGACCTGCAATGCCGATGGCGGTCAGAGCGTGGTAAATACCCCAAACCGTGCCGAACAGACCGACGAACGGAGAGGTGGAACCCACCGTACCGAGGAACGCGAGGCCGCCCTGAAGACGCGTGTTGATGGTGTCAACGGAGCGCCCGATGGACATTTCCGTCCAGGAGTGCAGGTCGATCGCATCACGCATGGAACCTTCGTGGTGCTCTGCAGCAACAATACCGGTTTCAGCGATGTAACGGAACGGAGAAGAAGCCTTCAGGGACGCAGCGCCAGCCTGAACGGACGGCTTCGTCCAGAATTCACGGGAAGCTTCCTTGGAAGCAGCGAACACACGGCCCTGCTCCAGGAACTTCATGACCATGATGATCCAGGTACCAGCGGACATG
This sequence comes from Gluconobacter sp., assembly GCF_047723935.1. Taxonomy (NCBI): domain Bacteria; kingdom Pseudomonadati; phylum Pseudomonadota; class Alphaproteobacteria; order Acetobacterales; family Acetobacteraceae; genus Gluconobacter; species Gluconobacter sp. The sequence continues at coordinate 1,034 of NZ_JBDOBO010000028.1, read as the reverse complement.
ATAACCATGATGATCAGAACGCCACGAGCGATCACGTCACCATTGGCCCACAGAGCGCCAAGACCGTACGGGTTACCCTGTGGAGCCGGAGCTTCAGGGGCGGCCGTTGCGCTTTCACCCGGGGTGGCAGCAGCAGCAGGCGTCTGGTCAGCAGGAGCAGCTGCATCACCGGCGGCAGGTGCCGGAGCGCCAGCATCATTCGGTGCAGAAGCAGCAGGTGCAGCAGACGGGTCCGAGGACGGAGCCGGCGGCACTGCCGACGGATCGGCCGGAGCGGCAGCCGGAGCACTCTGATCAGCCGGTGCAGGCTGAGCGAAAGCGACGGCCGGTGCGATTGCACCCGAAGCCAGGGCCAGCGTCAGAGCCATGGCGCTGGCCCGGACGGCGCGCGCCTTCGTCGGAACGTCAAGAGCAGGAAGGCGGAACAGTCTGGTCATGAACTCCATATCCTCGTTAGAGATGCCCGTTTTAGGAGCTGTCTGGGGTGCCGGCCATATGGGGACCGGCCCTTTTCCTGAACCTCTCCGAACCACCTGATCCGAAGAGGCAATCTTATTGGACTACTGGCTGACGGACACTTAGTCGCCCATCGTGAAGTCAACGTGCAGAATGTGGTGATGCTCGGTAACCGGAGCGCCGTTAACGACGGCGGGCTGGTACCGGGCTCGACGAAGGAAGTCGAGCGCACTTTCCACAAACTCGTGACCACCGGTGGAGCTGACAATCGCGCAGTTTGCCGTGTGACCGTTTGGAAGAATGTCGCAGGAAGCCGTAACTTTACCTTCACGGTTCTCTTCCTGGGCTTCCTCCGGATACTCCGGCTTGGCGCCGTTGATCGGAGACGCGCCAGCCGTGTGATCAGGCACTGCCGGAGCTGGCGGACCCTGCGGAGGAGCCGGAACAGGCTCAGGTGCAGGCGTCGGGCTCGGCGGAACCGGATGCGGCGGCTTGGCGTGTGTGACCCGCTGGATCGCCTTGGGCGGCGGCGGAACACTGATCTTCGGCGGCGGAATATACGGCGGCGGCGGCTGTTC
>NZ_JBDOBO010000027.1:0-30060 GCF_047723935.1 Gluconobacter sp. | reverse complement strand
GCTGACCGGGTCAGAGCCGGTAGTTCTACCGCTAAACTATCTCCCAAGCGGTGAGTGGGTGTTTACCCATCACGGCTGAGTGACGCAAGGGGGTCTTTCCACTTTTTTTGAAAAAACTGATATTTTTCTTGCGGTAAGACGTTTTCCCGTCTCATGCTGCATATTCAAGGTCCCAGCACGGGCAAAATCGGGAGCCTAAACAAGATGATGAGGCAAGGAACGGAGCAGAGGCTTTCAGGTCAGGCGCAAATTCGCGCGTCTGGTGCCCGTCAGGCCGGTCCGTTCTTTGGGGCCATTGATCTTGGGACGAATAACTGTCGGCTGATGATTGCCGCAGGCACACCGAATGGGTTTCGGGTCGTGGACAGTTTCAACAGATCCGTTCGGCTGGGCGAAGGTCTGCGTGTCAGCGGCCGACTGGCTGAAGAGTCTATGACACGCGCGCTCGATGCCCTGCGTATTTGTGTCGAGCGTATGCGGCAATGGCCCCTCTCCCATGTTCGCGCTGTGGCCACCGAAGCCTGCCGTCGCGCCGTGAATGGTCGGGAGTTTCTTGAGCGGGTGCAGACCGAAATTGGTCTGACCATCGATATTATTACGGCGCGTGAGGAAGCAGAGCTCGCGCTGGAGAGCTGTTCTCCCCTCTTCCGGATGCCGTCACGGCCACCTTCTCAATCCGAACGTGGCGTTCTTTTTGATATTGGCGGTGGCTCCACTGAAGTTGCATGGGTGCGTGTTGATCAGGAGCGTAAGTCTCAGACACTGATTGGGACAACCAGCATGCCTGTGGGTGTCATCACGCTTCAGGAGATGTTCGGTGAAGGCCATGGCTCTTCCTATGAAGAGATGGTTTCTCACGTGCAGAGCCATCTTGTTGGTTTTGAGAATGTCCACCGCATCCGCCGTGAAGTCGCACAGGGGAATGCATGCCTGCTTGGTACGTCTGGTACTGTCACGACCCTTGCCGGTGTTGCTCTGGCGCTGCCCCGTTATAATCGCGCGGCAATTGATGGTCTGACTTTGCCGGGGCAAATCATGCGAAGTGCCATCGACACGCTCCGTAGTCTTTCGCGCGATCATTTGGCGATGCATCCCTGTGTCGGACAGGATCGCGTAAAGTATGTTCTTCCGGGCTGTGCAATTTTCGAGGCAATTCATCGGACTTGGCCTATAGAAGAGGTCACGATTGCCGATCGGGGGTTGCGTGATGGCATGCTGCTGCGTATGGCCCGCGATCATGGTCAGCGTTTCACTAGAGAACGCCGCAGGACCCATCGACATGTAACGCCCCGTTCGAGGGGCCCTCTCGGGAATTACGCCACGATATGAAGCCGCCCAGATCCCGCTCCGGTTCTTCCAAAAAGGATACGGGACCCAAGCGCATCCCTGGAAAAGCTCTCAAGAGTGCTGCCGCACCAGGTGCAGCTGACGCTACTCAGGACGCCTCTACTTCACAGACGGCCCGTAATAAGGTCGTCACCCTCAGAACAGCCCGTGGGCGCACCACGGCACAGCAGCGCTGGTTGAACCGGCAGCTCAACGATCCCTATGTCGCGGCAGCCCGTAAACAGGGCTGGCGTTCACGTGCAGCCTTTAAGCTTATCGAAATCGATGATCGGTTTCACATCATCAAGCCGGGGGCGCGCGTTATCGATCTGGGAGCGGCCCCAGGCGGCTGGTCTCAGGTTGCTGTCAAACGTGGTGCTGGCAACATTGCAGGCGTGGACCTCCTGCCTGTTGATCCTGTCAGCGGTGCCGAGATCATTGAAGGGGATTTCACAGATCCGGAAATGCCTGATCGCTTGAAAGAAATTCTCGGCGGTCCAGCAGATCTTGTCATGTCTGATATGGCTCCCAACACAACGGGCCATGCCGCAACAGACCATATGCGGATTATGGGACTGGCAGAGGGTGCACTGGATTTTGCAGTTCAGGTGCTGGCTGAAGGCGGAAGCTTCGTGGCCAAGGTCTTTCAGGGTGGTTCTGAAAAACAGATGCTTGAGTCCATGAAAAAAGCCTTCTCTTCGGTCAAGCACGTCAAGCCACCTGCTTCCCGCAAGGAATCAAGCGAACTCTACGTCATTGCCACGGGTTTCCGCCCCGAGCGACTAAGCGACGAAGGCTGATCGTTGAACTGACGAGCGCTTTTTTAAAAGCGCTCGTCAGTTCCGGTGCTTGACCGGATCACGTTCCACCTACAGAACGGACAGGATGATCCAGAGCCTCACTGTCATCCTGCTTTATCTCGTGTCGTTGCCGCTTTTTGCGCTCACTCTGGCGCGGCAACCTCATAAAGATCTTCCGCCTTGGGCTATCTGTCTTTCGTTAGTTGCAACCGAGACATCCACATTGACGATCGTCAGTGTTCCTGGGGTTGCATACCTGCACGGATATGTTTTTCTGGGGCTGGCAGTCGGGTATTTGCTCGGACGCGTGGCTGTTGCCTGGTGGTTTTTGCCTCTGCATGAGCGGGGCGCGACATCCATCTATCGGTATGTCGGTCAGCGGTTCGGAACGCGTCTTCAGAAGCTGGTGTCTGGCACGTTCCTGCTGACGCGCCTTCTTGCCGAAGGTGTGCGTTTGTACGCCGGCATGATTCCGGTTTCCCTTTTGTGTGCGAGTATCGGCTATCCCATTCCGGATATTGCCCTGCTTATGGGGATTGTCATTCTCACGCTGGCTTACACGCTGGCGGGCGGTCTGAAAGCTGTTGTCTGGTCCGACACGCTTCAATTGCTTCTCTATCTCGGCGGTAGTGTCGCGTGTGGGGTCGTGCTGTTCAGCCGCTCAGGGACTGATATTTTTCATGCAGCTCCCATGTTTACTGCGGGATTGCCGGCCTTCACCAATCCTTTCTCCATAGCCGGAGCTGTAGTCGGCGGCGCGATTCTTTCCCTTGCCTCACACGGTACAGACCAACTCATGCTTCAGCGTTGCCTCGCCGCAAAGACGCTCAAAGGGGCGCGGGCAGCGATGATTGGAAGTGTGTTTGTCGTGGCGTTGCTGTTTGCCCTGCTCTCATTTGTCGGGGTGGGGTTAAGAGCGCTTTGGCCTGATTATCATGGTGCTCCAGACGCACTTTTCCCGCAGTTTGTTCTGACATTGCCCCCTATTCTGCGCGGACTGCTCGTAGCTGGCATTCTGGCTGCGACAATGGGATCTCTTTCCAGCGCCATGAATTCGATGGCAGCCGCGACAAAAAGCGATTTTTTCCCAAAGAAGACGTTGTCCCTGCGGACGGCGACGTGTTTCTGGGCCGTTCTGCTTGTTGTGACGGCGCTGTCTTTCTCTCACCCGACAGGCTCTGCCGTTGTGTTCGGGCTTTCAATCGCGTCTTACAGCTATGGTGCGACGCTTGGAGTGTTTTTACTGGCTATGGTCGGACATTCACGAGATGAGGCAAATGGGATTGCAGGTTTTGTGACGGCCGTTGTTGTTTTGGCCGGTCTGGCGATGGTCAGGATTGAAGGTCATCCCATCGCCTTCCCTTGGCTGGTGCCCGCAGGCGTTCTGGCGACTTTTGCGGGAGCTAAGGTTTTCTCACAGCTGCGGCGGATGGGCTTCCAGAAATAAGGCCATTGCTTTCTGAGCCATAGCAGCATCCTTGCCCAGCTCGATGAGCGCAGGAATCTGCGACGGCTGCCTGACGAGAGAGGACAACAGTCCGCCAAAATGGATGGCGCCATCCTTGAGGCCATCCCGTGCAGCTGGCGGCAGGCTGCGGGCTGAATCATCGCAGACGACACGAAGGACTGCGAAAGGCTTGCCGGTTCTGGCTATTGCGCCGCTTTCCATATCGACGGCGATGCAGCCTGTAGTCTTGTAGAGACGGGATTTTTCTTCCGCGGTTTCGATGAGGCTGTCGCTATGAAGAATGCGTCCTTGGCGGGCATGCTCTGCCCCGAACTGCCTGCTCAGACCCGGATCGGCCTCGTAACTTGTACCGGTCATGACAACACAATTTGCCACGATAATTGTGCCCGGTTTTACGCTGGTTGATAGTCCGCCAGCGCATCCGAAAGATAGCAGACGTGTTGCTCCAGCGCGCAGAAGCCTCTCGGCTCCTGCCACAGCGCCTGATGCTGTAGCATTGCTCAAAGCAATCGGTGCGTCCGGCAGGAAACGGCGAATGATGCGCGCTTCCTGCTTCATTCCCACTAGAATGCCGAGCATCAGAAACCGTATTCCACGCGACCGGTGTTGCTGGTTCCCAGATTGCGGTAACGCGAAAGAGCCTGAAGCGGGAAGAACTGCTTATAGCCGTGATAGCGGAGGTAAAATACCTTCGGGAAGCCAACAGCGTTATAGGCGTCTTCCTGCCATTCGCCGTTATCATCCTGCTTTGATGTCAGGAAGTTGATGCCGCGCTTAACGGCTTCACTATTACGGCGGCCTACAGCCATCAGCGCGAGAACGGCCCAGGCGGTCTGTGATGGTAGGCTTTCCTTATACGTGCCTGGAGGCGCGCCTTCATAGGTTGCGCAATCTTCGCCCCATCCGCCATCCGCACGCTGAACGTCTTCCAGCCATGTGACGGCGCGCTTCACCATCGGGTCATCATAGGAGATGCCCGCAATGTTCAGGGCGCAGAGAACAGACCAGGTGCCGTAGATATAGTTCGTACCCCAGCGGCCGAACCAACAGCCTTCTTTTTCCTGCTCTTTGCGCAGGTAATCCAGTGCCTTGTCGATGACTGGCCGGTCTTCCGGATGACCAAGCTGGCAAAGGAAAGAAATGCACCGTGCAGACACATCGGCGGTTGGTGGGTCCAGGAGCGCGCCATGATCCGAGAACGGAATGTGGTTCAGCATTTCGAGATCATTATCGATGTCGAACGCGCCCCACCCACCATTGGTGCTTTGCATTCCAATGATCCATTCCCGTGCGCGTTCAATGGCTTCACGGTTCTCTTCAGGATCAACACGATGCAGAAGCATACCGACAACAGCCGTATCATCCACATCCGGGTAGTAATCGTTTTCGTACTGGAAAGCCCAACCACCCGGGCGTAAATTGGGTGTGTTGACTGCCCAGTCTCCTTTGACATCCAGGATCTGGCGGTCCCGCAGCCATTCAGCGCTTTTCTTGAGCTTCGCGATGGTTTCGTCCCGTTTGGTGGGATGAGCACCGGATGCCGCTTCCATCATGGCAAGCCCTGACAGTCCTGTATCCCAAACAGGGGAGACGCAGGGCTGGCAGTAAATTTCGTCTTCTTTTTGAACAAGAAGGTCCTGAATGGACTCCCATGCCGTGACCACGCGTGGATCGCTATCGGGAACGCCAAGCGCGCGATACATCATGACCACGTTGGCCATGGCAGGGTAGATGGCTCCAAGGCCGCCACGGCTCAGGCGCGGCTCAATAAAGCTGATGGCAGCCTTGATGGCCTTCTCATGGATACGGCTAGGAATAAGCGGCAGGACAGGACGAAGGGCCGTGTCCAGATGTTTGAAAGCCCGCCCCCAGATGGAGCGGTACGGGCCACGGATCCAGTCCTTGACCTGTTCAGGTGGTTTGACGAACAGTTCCTGAACATGAATGCCGCGCGGATTAACCGCAATGGGCTTCATAGCCCCCACTGCCAGCATCGGCGCCAGCACGCATCGTGACCAGTACGACATGTTCCAGACTGAGAAGAACGCCTTCCGCGGGAGCAGCATGAGCTCGACCGGCATGACAGGCGTGGCATCCCAAGGCACTTCACCATACAGGGCAAGCTGGATGCGTGTGAACACATTGGACCGGGCAGCCCCACCGTGGTCCAGAATGGCTTCGCGGGCGCGACGCATATGTGGCGCGTCTATACTGTCCCCTATGGCCTTGAGCGCGAAGTAAGCTTTTACACTTGCGGACAAGTCAAAGCCGCCACCAAAATAAAGCGGCCAACCCCCATGTTCGCCCTGGATGCGGCGCAGATAAACGCCAATCTTGTCCTGCTTTTCCTGATCAATACGATCAAGATAATGCTCTAGCAGAACGTATTCGGCAGGAATGGTCGCGTCTGCCTCAAGTTCAAAAACCCAGTGTCCGTCGTCTTTCTGGCGATTGCCCAGAGCGGCATGGGCCCCCTCAATGGCACGGTTGACGTTTTCGGCGTCGACAGGCTTGTGGGAAAGGGTCTCGCTCACACGGTCCTCCTTTTCATCAGGATAGATCAGCATTGTTCAGGTCTCCCGGGACATGCAGCCCTCATTATCGGGAGTTGTGTTACAGCCATGGTTTGGAGAGCACTCATCACGTTTCCGTGTTTTTCACAGCAGAACGGAAACCCAGAGCGCTGACAGCTGCCAGCCCGGATTGAATGGCCCCTTCGATTGTTGAGGGAAGCCCCGTATCCGTCCAGTCTCCCGCAAGTGCCATATTTACGGTGTCTGTCTTCGCTTTGGGGCGACGGCGGTTTTGCTCTGGTGTCGCGGCGAATGTTGCGCGTTTTTCCCGTAGCAGCCGAGCGGGTGGCATCGCGACAGGGAGTGGCTGAGGCAAAATAGGATCCAATGCACGCCGGATTTCAGACCAGATTGTGGCGAGCATCTCGTTGCTGTCCCGATCTGCGTAGCGATTAGCGGCGCTGACCGTGACGGAAAGGACGTCGCCTTTCAGAAAAATCCACTCCGAAATACCACCCACGAGACCAACAAAGCCTGCCTGCGCCACGACGCCCCTCGCCTCTACAGGCGCAGCAAGTTTGAAATGCGCGTTTGCAATGCTCTCGAACGCGTCTGGCACAACCAATTCTGGCAACAGGTTCAGGGTGACTGGAGCGGGTGTAGCGACAATGACGTGGTCTTCCGGCCCAAGCTCAATGCGGCCTTCCGTCGTCTCAATGGCAGTCGCGCGACCATTCTCTCTGATGATGGTGCTAACACGAACGCCCGTGCGGACCGTCGCGTGGTAACGGTTCAGGTATGAAATTGCTGGGTCAACCAGTGTTTCAGAGAGGCCAATTTTTGGAAACCAGGGGCAGCAGGCCATACCGCCTTGTGCAAGAGACTTCCGGATGACGTTTCCCAACAACAGTGCACTGCCAGTGTGCAGATCTGTGTTCAGAACCGAAATGGCGAAAGGCTCCAGGAGACGTCGGCTCAGTTGACCGGGCTTCAGGCATTCTTCCACAACGGTTGTGTCATCAGCCTTCAGGAAACGCCCGAGGGATGCCAGTTCGGAAAGCTTCATGCCTGGGACGCGGCGACCACCCGGTAACGCCCAAAATGGGACTTTTCCTTTGGAAAGGCGAAGTGTCCAGGCCAGATCTTCTGCCAGATCATAGTAAGGAAAGATCGGAATACTGGGCCCTGCCAGTGTGTGACGGGCGCCGAGAATATCCAGATACCGGAATGTCAGGCCGTTTGCCGACAGCAGCAGATGGTTGCCGTTGTCGATCAGGGTATCGAGCGTGCGGTCATGAAAAGAGCGTGCGCGTCCGCCACAGGCAGGGCCCGCTTCGTAAATCGTGACCTGGGCCTGGGCGGCAAGTTCTACGGCAGCAGACAGGCCGGACAGACCCCCGCCAATAATATGAACGTGGCTCATCGGGCTTACTTCACGTATGCCGCCAGAGCGCGCACTGCCCGCCAGCCCTTACTGACTTTCGGAGAAAGCTCCGGATTTTTCCATCCACGCTTTTCGAGTGCGTTCAGGACTGGCTCATAAGACGCTGCCATCATGCGTGCTGGACGCATGGCGGTGCTATCGCATTCTTTCATTGCACGGCGTGCTTCCCGGAAATGATCATGAGCGCGGCGGCTCAGGATACGTGCCACATCATCCAGGCCGTGTGCGTACAGAGCTTCTTTTGGATTATTGGGTACGTTGAAGCGTTCCAGCAGTTCTGACGGAAGGTACAGCCGGTCCCGTGCTGCATCTTCAGCAATGTCGCGTAGGATGTTGGTAAGCTGGAGGGCACGTCCCAGATGTTTTGATACACGGTCAGCAGCGGCGGAAGAGTCGCCGAAGGCACGAACCGAAAGGCGACCTACGGCTGACGCAACGCGATCGCAGTACAGATCCAGGGTTTTCTCGTCAGGTGCAACAATGGGGGCGCCGCAGTCCATGGCCATCCCGTCAATAACGGCGTGGAAATCTTTGGCTTGCAGTTGGAAACGGAAGATCGCTGCGACAAGAACACGGTCCAGCGCGTCTCGCGTTTCTCCCTGATACAGCCGGTCTATGCGTTCATGCCATTCCTGCAAGGCCTGTGCGGGATCAGCGACGCCAGCGTCTCCATCGGCAATGTCATCGACCTGACGGCAGAACGCATAGATCGCAAACATGGCCTGCCGTCTTGCCGCCGGTAAGACCTTCATACCTCTGGCAAAAGACGTCCCGGAGGCTGTGACAATGTGCGCAACATGGTCAAGATCGGCCTGCGCGCAGGGAAGACCAGAAAAAGCACGCGCCCTGCTGAAAACCATGTCTGTCACCTGTTCTGTTTCAGAAATTCTGCGTTCTAGCCCCAAACCCGGATGTCACAAAGCCGACACGAACGGAATGGGATGCCATACGTTTCTATGATGCCAAAAGGCAACACTCTTCCCAAAGGAGTATCCGATGAAGTTCCGTTTGTCTCTGATCCTTCTGTCCTGCCTGACTGCGGGTTCTGTTGCTCATGCAGAATCGTCGACTGCTACTGCCCATGCCGATCACCTGCTCAACGCATCCCATTCCTGGAATGGCGTGACCTACACACCGTATTCAACGTCCCAGCCTGAACTGAGTATGATCCGGCTGACCATTCCGCCTCACACGGCCCTGCCCTGGCATGTCCATCCATTTCCAAACGCTGGCTATGTCCTGCAAGGCACCCTGAAGATTGAAGACCGGGAAAGTGGCAAAACCAGAACCTTTCACCAGGGCGAAGCCTTTGCGGAATCAGTGAATGATGTGCACCGTGGTGTGTCAGGAGATGTCCCGACCGTCCTTCTGCTGACCTATGCGGGCGTTGAGGGTAAGCCGACTTCCATCCCTGTGGACAGGCAGAAGCCAGAATACTGAAATCCGATTTCATTTCGGGCTTTGACAGACAGATCGTTTCGTTTCTAGTATGTTTTCAGACACACTAGGAGCGTGAGCCGAGCATGACCGATTGCCTGTCCCCTGAAGCAAAAGACGATCTTCTCTCACGCGGTTATTCCCGTCGTAGTCTGGGCCGCGTAGCTGCGCTGATGAGTGCAGGCATGGCAGTCCGGTCACTCGTTGGGCGTGCGGAGGCTTCCCCCCTGACCGCGCTGCCGCCCGGTGATGTCACCAAGATGACCCGAATTGGCAGCAACGAGTGCTGGACTGGTCCGTTCCCAGCCGCTGCCAAGGCGGGTGCCGCTGCCGTTTTCGAGGGGAACCGGTATGATCCGACGGGCCATACACGCGAAGACCTGATCCGTACGGCTGCCAAGATCGATAACGTTCCTGAAAACTGCATTCTGCCATGGGGTGGTTCATCTGATCCGCTCTGCCGCACGATCGTGACGTTCTGTTCCCCAACACGTGGCCTCGTTACGGCTGATCCGAGCTATGAAGCCGGATGGGTGGCTTCCGAATGGCTCAAGATCCCGCTGGTCAAGGTGCCGCTGGATGCCTCGAACGGTTACAAGACCGACGTCAAGGCGATGCTGAAGGCCAATCCGAACGCGGGCGTCTATTATATCTGCTCACCGAATAATCCGACCGGTACGATCACGCCGTTGGAAGATATTCGCTGGCTGGTCGCGAACAAGCCGAAAGACTCCATTGTTCTGGTCGACGAGGCCTACATTCACTTCTCCAATGCTCCGAGCGCTGTCTCGCTCGTTGCTGAAGGGCGTGATGTCGTTGTCCTGCGGACGTTCTCGAAGATGTTCGCCATGGCCGGTCTACGGCTGGGCTTCAGCATGGCGCCACCGGCCCTGCATGAAAAAATGATGCGTTATGATGGCGTTAACCAGACGCACATGCTGCCAGTCCCGGCCGTAATCTGCGGCACGAAGAGCCTGACAATGACGTCAGATATTGATGCGCGCCGTCGTGAGATGATTGCAGCCCGCGCCATGACGTATGAGCACCTTCAGAAGAAGGGAATCAGCTTCATTCCTTCTGATGCGAACATGTTCGTGATTGACTGGAAGCGTCCTGCGGCACCGATCAAGGATGCGTTCTTGAAGGAAAACATTATCATCGGTCGTTCCTGGCCCATCTGGCCGAATGCATCCCGTATTACGGTTGGCTCCATGAACGACATGAAAAAGTTCTGTGCAGCGCTCGACCGTATTATCGGCTGATCTGCTCGAGGGAAGGTCTGAAGCCTTCCCTCATCCTATTTAGTTCGACGGAAAGTAGCGCATAGCCAGAAGCAATGCCTTTACACCGTCTGATTTCGTAAGAGACACACGCTCTGCAACGGGGTCCTGACGTCTCAGTTTGCGCGTCAGAATATGCGATAGCTCCACAATAACAGCAGCTTCGAGCCGCATCCGGCGATCCTTGATCAGCATCGGTAATCCGCGGGCTTCGCGATTCAGCGTATCCACCCCATCCAGCATTCTATCAAAAACGCGGCGTAGACCTGGTTTGCTTCGCACAAGTCGAAGATCGTCGATGGTAACCCCTTCTTCAGCCAGCCATGGAAGCGGGATGTAGCAGCGATCCAGCGTCTTCAGATCTTCAGATGCATCCTGAAGATGGTTGATGACCTGCAATGCGGAGCACAGAGCGTCTGATGGCGCCAGAGTTTCCTGCCCTTCTGCGTGTAGCAGCAGAAGAAAACGCCCGACCGGGTTAGCCGAATACCGGCAGTAATGCAGGAGTTCCTGCCAGCTCTCATAACGTGTCTTCTCGGCATCCATGCAGAATGCTTCAAGGAGATCTGTCGCCGTCTCAAGCGGAACGCCTGTCTTGAGAAGCACCTCTCTTAATTTTACGGCTGTCTGCGCGTCCGCTCTTTGAGGCGCCTGGATTTCCCCGCGAATGACGGCGGCCATCCCTCTCAGCCGAGCAATTTTTTGCTGTGGCGTCAGGTCGGGAGTGTCCACCATGTCATCGGCAACGCGGGCGAAATTGTAGTATGTGTGAACATACGGGCGCAGGCGCCGGGAAATCAGCAGAGAGCCGACAGGAAAATTTTCGTCAGTCTTGCCTTTGGCGGAGGTGACGTCTTTCGTCCCCCAGATGTCTTCTGTCACGATGCCTCATCCGTATAGGAACGATTTTTCCAGCGTACGCCGACCCCTCTGTGGTGGTCTATGGCTGAGCCGACGGTAGCAGCCATATAAAAGGCCGCGACGAATGGTAGCGGTAGCGCCCGCCATAATGGGAGACCAAACCTTTTCAAGGTTGGCAGAAAGGTTGCGCAAGACACGAGATAGGTCAGAAGTCCGACTTTTCTCGTGCGCCCCTTACCAAAAAGCGCCAGCCCGACAGGGAGAAGCCAGATCAGCGTCATTCCCAGAATGGTCGCCAGCAACAGCAATGGAGACTGGCGCAACTGGACGTAAGCTGTCCGGGCAATCATTTCCCAGATGTCTTTAGCGCCGCGATAGGGCCGAACTGACCACGCAAGCTCGCTGTGTCCCAGATAGAGACGACCGCCTGATCGTTTGACATGTGCTGCGAGTGTGCAGTCATCAATCAGTGCACCTCGAATGGCTTCAATGCCGCCAATCCGCTCCAGAGCGCGTCTACGAAGAAGGATCGTTCCTCCCGCTGCTCCCGCAATGCGGGACCGTTCACTGGCCGTCCAGGCAAACGGATAGAGCATGGCGAAGAAGTAAACGAAAGCTGGAACCAGAAAGCGTTCAGCCGAACTCTCGCAGTTAAGGGCGACCATCTCTGAGACCATGTCGAGATCGTCTTCCCGGGCCTTGGCCAGAAGCGTGGCCAGATGCTGCGGCGCATGCATGATATCGGCGTCGGTGAATAGAATATAGCCGTAAGGCCCAATGTGGTTCAGGGCCTCTTGGGCACCCTGGTTCACGGCCCACAGCTTGCCGCTCCACCCAGGCGGCCGGGGCGCTCCGGTGAGGACAATCAGCCGGTTATGGGGGTCAGGTACGGCGCGTGCCAGATCCCCGGTTCCGTCCGTACTGTTATCATCCACGAGAATGACGGAAAGTTTGCCATAGTAGTCCTGTTCCAGAAGAGATTTCAGGCAAGACTGAATGGACTCAGCTTCGTCACGTGCCGGCACCACGATCGCAACATCTGGTGCGCAAGGCGGTGACGAGCCTGCTTTGAGAGTTGGACCACCCTGCCAGAATTTCCCATGGAAGAGTGAGAGGTAAATCCAGGCTCCAAGACTGGTAAGTGCGCTTCCAAACAGCATTATTTCATACGTCCATGCAGACGGAACCAGGAAATTGCATCAGCGATCGCATCCCGTGCAGGGCGGGGTGCATAGCCCAGTTCTCTCTGTGCCTTGAGCGATGAGAAAAACATAAGCTTCCGGGACATGGCGAGTGTTTCGCGCGTCACGCGAGGCTCGATCCCAAATCCTCGCGCAAGCCATTCGGAAACCACGGCAACTGGATAGAGCCAGGATTGCTTGAGCTTGACCCGGGGCGGCTTGACGCAGGCGATTTCACTGGTGAGCCGGAACAGGTCTCCCAGCATCATGTTCTCGCCACCAAGGATATATTTTTCGCCAATCTTGCCGCGTTCCAAAGCGAGAACATGGCCTTCAGCAACATCGTCTACATGAACGATGTTCAGTCCAGTCTCAACATACGCAGGCATTCGGCCCGAGGCGCAGTCGAGGATCATCTGCCCCGTAGGTGTTGGCTTGATGTCCCGCGGGCCGATAGGGGTTGATGGATTAACGATAATGGCTGGTAGGCCCTTCTCCCGAACCAGCTTCAGGACTTCCTGTTCCGCACGATATTTGGAAAGTTTGTACGTACCGATGACGCTGCTTTCCGTGACGTATGTTTCTTCGTCAGCGGGCGTACCATCCTTGTTCAGGCCCAGAGCGGCAACGGATGAACAGTACACGATCTTTTCTACGCCCGCTTCAAGCGCTGCAAGCATCAGGTTCCGTGTGCCGTCTACGTTCGCTTTCATCATGACGGAAGGGTCCGGGACCCAGAGTCGGTAGTCGGCAGCGACGTGAAAGAGGATCTTCACACCTTTGAGAGCGGCAGGAAGGGTCGTCGGATCAGACAGATCCCCGATGGCAAGTTCCGCGTCGAGCTCTGCAATGTTGGAACGGTCCGAGTTTTCGCGAACGAACAGACGCAGGCGGTGCCCACGTTCCCGGAGCACGCGGGCAACAGCAGAACCGACGAACCCGGTAGCCCCTGTAACGAGTGTGACATCGTTCATGGTGGCAATCTTCTCCTCGGCTCATCAGCAACAGGTTGAAATTTTTCGGCCACCATACTGCCGGTGGCTTTCGGGGGAAAGCGTCTGCAAGGCTGGAATATTGCAGAGCTGTGGGTTAGAGCGTGTTGCGAACGGTATGTGACGAAGACGTTGAAAAAAACTCTCCCTATTATTCTCTCCCTTCTGGGTGTGGCTCTTTTCACATTCATTGCCGCCAAGGCAGGCATCCAGCCAGTCATGGAAGCTCTTGGAAAAGTTGGCGTCGGAGGTTTCTTCCTTCTGGTGCTGATCCAGCTTGTTCTGGATATAGGTCTCGGCCTTGCCTGGAAGGCAGCAGTACCGCAGATCGGTCTGGCAAGATTGACGGGCGCGCGATTTGTCCGCGATGCGGCTGGGGCCTGCCTGCCCTTTTCCCAGCTTGGCGGAATGGTCCTTGGCGTCCGTGCGACCCTGGCCGGGCATCAGGCTCGGGACGTCGATGGTGAAGATCTGCACTGGCCGGAAGGTGTGGCGGCCAATCTGGTCGACATCACAACAGAGGTTCTGGGGCAGATTGCCTTTATTCTCGTTGCGATTCTCTGCCTCGTCGGCCATCAGGGAGCTGCGCGATTTATCTGGCCTCTGATGGGCGGCATGGTGCTGCTGTCTCTTGGGATTGCCGGCTTCATATGGACGCAGCATCGTGGTGGGTCCATGATCCGCAAAACTGCCACGTTCTTCGGACGCCACATCGCCGCTGACTGGCGAGAAAGCCTGATCGGAAATACGGACATCTTTCAGGCTCGCCTGGAAGCGCTCTGGGGGCGCCCGGATCGAATTATGCTTGGCGCAATCGTTCATTTTAGTTGCTGGGTCGGTGGTGCAGTCGCCACATGGACCGCTCTGGAGCTTTTGGGCGCCCACGTCGGGTTTCTGTCCGCACTTGCCATTGAGGGAGTGGTGTGTGGAATCATGTCAGCTGGTTTTCTGGTTCCGGCCGCCCTCGGTGTACAGGAAGCAGCATATGTCGCGCTTGGCCTGATTTTTGGAATAGACTCACAGATATCCCTTAGTCTGTCCCTGCTCCGTCGCGGGCGTGACATCCTCATAGGCATCCCTGTTCTTCTCGGGTGGCAGGTCGTGGAGATGAATCGTCTTCGGAAGGAACGGGCCACTCTTGTCGGCTCGCATGAAGACGCAGTCTCTTCTGTTCTGAAAAAAGCCAGAACGACCGCGATGACTGGATCTGTCAGCAAGGATGGATCATCAAATCGTGAAAATGAAAAAGAGGACGACGCAGCTTTCGCAGCCGCGCCGCGGACCCTGTAATGCCGCTTTTTCGTTCTCTGGCAGTCATTGGCCCTGGACTGATCGGCTCGTCTGTCCTGCGGCGCGCAAAGGAAATGGGCGCACTGGCGGAAACGCTGATCGCGGCTGATATCAATCCTGCTGTTCTTGAGCGTGTACGGGAGCTCGGGATCGCCGACGTCGTTACAGACGATATGGCGCAGGCAGCGCAGGCTGAGTGCGTGATGATCTGCGTTCCTGTCGGGGCGGTAGAGGCTACGGCGCGCGCTATTCTGCCTCACATGCGACCGGGAGCGATTCTGACGGATGTCGCGTCTGTACGCGGGAAGCTGGGACCTACAATACAGGCCCTCCTGCCCGCTGGTGTGGATTATGTTCCCGGTCATCCTATGGCTGGAACCGAGCACTCAGGGCCAGACGCTGGTTTTGCAACACTTTTTGAGAACCGCTGGTCGCTGCTGATCCCTCCAGAGGGTGCGAACGAGCAAGCCATAGAGAAAATCCAGAAGCTCTGGGAGCTTTGTGGCGCTCGCACAAAAATTCTTCCTGATGACAAGCATGACCGTATCTGCGCCATGGTGAGTCATCTTCCCCATCTGTTGGCTTTCACGATCTGCGATACGGCGGACAATCTTTCCGAAGAAATCCGTGCAGCCGTTCTCGATTATGCAGCGTCGGGGTTTCGTGATTTCACGCGTATTGCGGCTTCTGATCCCGTCATGTGGCGAGATATCTTCATCGCCAACAAGGACGTCCTGCTAGAGACGCTGGATCGCTTCGTCGCAGATGCTCAAGGCATGGCGCAGGCGATACGTGAAGGTGATGAGACAGCGATTACGAGCCGGATTGAACGAGGTCGAGCCATCCGGCGCACACTGATTGAAAATCGACAGGCCTGAGTATTTTCCCTTCCTGCAAGAAAACTCACAGGAAGGGAAAATGATTTAAAATCAGGCCGTTGTAATGCGAAGGGTATTTGTGCTTCCAGCCACGCCATAAGGCAGGCCAGCCAGAACGATGACATGGTCCCCATTGCGGCACAGCTTCATGGACAGTGCCATGGCGGCTGTTGGTGCAGCCAGTTCCTCAATGCTCTGAGCAATATGCTCTTTCTCTACGACCTGAGGGAAGACGCCCCAGACAACGCAGAGTCTACGAGCCACTTCCTGATGAGGGGTGACGGCGAGGATCGGACAGTGAGGACGTTCACGAGCCATGCGCAGGGCGCCACCACCGCCTTGGGTCCGAACGCCAATGGTCCGGGCATTCAGCGCGGTGCTAACCTGCCAGGCGGCCTGAACAATCGCGTCCTGAACCGTCCCTTCCGGCTTCGGGCGGGAGCGGTCCATGCGCAGACGCCATTCGACGTCCTGCTCAACACGAGACGCAATACGCGCCATGATGGAAACTGCTTCGATCGGATACTTGCCAGCCGCACTTTCCGCTGAAAGCATGACAGCATCCGCGCCATCATAAACGGCGTTGGAAACGTCAGAAACTTCGGCGCGTGTTGGCGTTGGGCTTTCGATCATGCTTTCCAGCATCTGTGTCGCCACGATCACCGGACGACACTGACGACGGGCCTCAGCAATAGCGCGCTTCTGAGCGACGGGCACTTCTTCCGGGGGAAGCTCGACACCAAGATCGCCACGAGCGACCATGATCGCGTCTGAAAGACGAACGATCCGCTCCAGGTCATCCATTGCCTGCGGCTTTTCGAGCTTCGTCACAATCGCTGCGCGGCCCTTGGCGATATTGCGCGCTTCTTCAACGTCTTCGGGCCGCTGCACGAAGGAGAGTGCAATGAAATCCACACCGAGAGAGAGTGCAAAGTCAAAGTCCTTGCGATCTTTCTCTGTCAGCGCCGGGATAGGAAGCGTTACGTCAGGGACGTTCACGCCCTTTCGTTCAGACAGCTTGCCACCAATGACAACTTCCGTTTCAAGAGCGCCTTCGATGACATTGACGACGCGCAGCTTGAGCTTGCCATCATCCAGCAGGAGGTGGCTGCCTGGCTTGGCGGCAGAAATGATCTCCGGGTGTGGCAGGCAGACGCGGTCTGTGTTGCCGGGCGTTCTGTCCAGATCCAGACGGAACGGCTTTCCTTCTTCAAGGATGACCGGGCCATTCTCGAAAACACCAACGCGCAGTTTCGGGCCCTGAAGATCGGCAAGAATGGCGAGTGGTCGGCCAACTTTTGCTTCTGCTGCACGGATCGCGGCATGACGCTCGCCATGGTCTTCGTGTGCACCGTGTGAGAAGTTGAGACGGAAGACATTTACCCCCGCTTCGGCCAGAGCAAGGATCATCTCAGGCGAGGACGATGCCGGGCCAAGAGTTGCGACGATCCGCGTGCGACGATGATGGGAGCTGGATGTCATATGTTGGCGTCCTCGCAAGAAAAATCAGTTGGATTGAATCGTCTCTCCTGGGAGAAGACCCCAGAACAGACGACGTGGCAGCCATCCCTCGTAGCCTTTGACGACCACGTGGCACCATTGAGAACTTTGTGGGCAGGCCTTGATATTGCCTACGGTTCCCGGCTGGAGGACAGCAACCACGCTACTGTCTTCCTCCGGATGGCTCATGAGGAGAACATCACTTTTATGCGCGCGGGCTTCTTCCTGCGTCTCGACGTGACCCAGAACGCGTGCATCTGCACGGCCGATGTGGTCTCCGTCCTTGGCGGAAGCCTCTCCTGTCTGGGCTTTCACGCCTTCAGGGGGGAGGCCCGGAATTACGAAGGTTCGGCTGCCATAAAGCGTTGCCTGATGAACCCATCCCTTTTGACCGTCGGAGTCCTCGACAAGCCGCCATACATCGAATTCGCGCTCGATCTGAACCGGTAGTCCGCGGCGATGATAAACCCAGTCGATGGGATAGCGATCGCCCGGGCCGCGCCGCATATAGACCTTGTCTGCGCGGAGAGCTGCATATCGAGGCAAAGGTAGCCCCGTGTTGCTGCCCTTGTCGGTCGGGTCTGTGGAGGGGACATCCGGCGTTGCCTGCGCTGTTGCGGGCTGACTCGTAACGGCCGCTGCGGCTGCCGCTCCGGCTCCGGCCGCCGCTACAGGGGCGAGATGTTTGCCCGAGATGTGATGTGATGCATGGTGAGGTGCCTTGACCGCCCCGGCACTGTCATTCTTGGCTTTCACCGCCTTCTTTTTTGCATGAGAGGCCTTGGCAGTAGAGGCATCAGCCTTCGCCGCGTGCTCATGCTTGTGGTGACGTGCTTCTGCGGGATGGACGGCCAGCAGAGCTGTGCCAGTCGTGACAGCCAGCAGAAACCGACGGCAACGGAGTGTTCGGGACAGAGGGGTGACAAGCGTTCTCATGACCGCATCCCTGCCAAGGGTAGAAGGTTTCGGCAAGTCACCAAATCACAAAACTGTCGAATTGTCCCAAGGCATACACTCATAGTGCCGTGATCGGGCGGTCTCCCGCCTGCTCCAGAAAGGTTACAATACCCCGTACGGAAACGGTTTCCATAAGGGCATCCGGTTTGAGGCCCGTCAGAGCAAGTCCGGTTTCACACGCCATGAGTGTTACGTCGAATTCGATCAAAGCGTCACGCAATTCACTGAAACCCGGGACACCGCGAGCGGCAAGTTCATCATCGGAAATAACCCCTGTTAAACCTGACCAGTCCTTTGCCAAGGCGTGAACGCTCTTGCCTCCTGCAAAAATTGTAACCGGGCGCCCCAGAGAGAGCATCCCGGCTGCCACGATAAACGCGTAGTGAGCGCGCTGCCAGGAATCGTCCGCCAGTGTCAGGAACAGAGGGGGTTTCATGCCGGTTTGCTTTCGTTATCGGTGTGGACCGGACAGGAAGGGTCCCTGGCCAAGGCAAAGCTCCGCATGGTCGCGCCCAGAGCATCCCAGATCATGAGGCGTGTTTCTTCCCGCCCCTCGAGTTGCATAAGTTCCCGCATGACCTCAACGGCCATCAGACTTCCCATGACGCCTGTTGCGGCACCCAGAACGCCGGACTGTCCGCATGTTGGTGCTTCAGTCTGAGCAGCTTCAGGGAAAAGGCAACGATAGCAGGGTCCCCCGGTCTGGGGCCGGAAGACGGCTAACTGTCCTGAAAAACCCTGAACAGCGCCTGATACTAGTGTTCGTCCATGCTTTACGCAGGCATCAGAGACTGCAAGGCGCGTCTCAAAGTTATCGGTGCCATCGCAAATCAGGTCGTAGTGCGGAACAAGTTCGTTCAGTGTATCTGCTGTGGCGCGCAGACAATGTGCTGTGACGCGAGATAGCGGATTGAGCGCGGTAAGTCTCTCGGTGGCCACTTCAGCCTTTGGGCGTCCAATGTCTTGCGTCGTGTAGAGAACCTGCCGTTGAAGGTTGCTGAGCTCCAGATGGTCGTAGTCCATCAGGCCGATATGCCCAACGCCGGATGCAGCCAGTTGTTGTGCAAGAGGAGCCCCCAGCCCTCCTGCTCCCACAATCAGGACCGAGGCTTGCCTGACCCGCGCCTGCCCAATGGCCCCCACCTGCGGGAGCAGAATATGACGGGAATATCGCTCAAGTTCGGCATCAGAAAAATCAAGGTTCATCAGGACAAGATAATTGCTGACTTTTCAGACGGAAAGACGTTAGATTCACAGATGTCCACCTTCTCCTGATTTTCAGGGTTTGTGCGGAGGCTTGAGCGTGAAAAATTCTTTCTGGAAAATATCATACCGAGCCCGGCAAGGACTGGGTGTTACAGCGGGGGCCGTGCTGGCGGCCTACGCTGTTTCCCCGTTTCTGGCATTGTGGGATATTGATCGCGCCATGAAGGGCAATAACCCTGCGCGCCTGATCCCTCATGTGGACTGGAGTTCCCTGACACATTCCCTCAAGGAGCAGTTCAGGCCACCCGCCCCTGCCTCAGACGATGATCTGCCGGATTTTGGCAGCTCTTTTGCTGGCAATGCGATATCGAACGCGATTGATACGGAGCTTTCTCCCGCTACTCTTATGACGACAGCGCGTCAGCTGATGCCTGCGGGATCTTCCGGGTATTCTTCCAGTGGTGGCTGGCCAGTACTTGGTGGCCTGCACGCTCACTTCGTGAGCCTGAACAAGTTTGAGGCTCAGGTGGACCAGCCAGGGCAGACTCCATTCGTCCTTCACATGAAGTTCGAGCACTGGGGCTGGAAAATCACGCGATTTGAACTGCCGCAGTCTGCCCCACGCTCCTGAACAAGGGCCGTTCAGGCCGGAGGAAGATCTTCCTCAAGAACTGTGATGTGAATGGCGTATGAGACTTCGCCTTCATCTTCGTCACGATGGACCGTGCCGATAACTTCGCCTGAAACGGCAAGTTCAACACTCATTCCCTTACGTGCAGGCTTAACGACTGCGAGCTTTGGCGATCCTAGAAGACGCTGCAGCGTCGTTTGAAGGCGTGTCACTTCGGAAGGGGTCATATCGGCCATGAGTGGCACTCCTGTGTTTGGCAAGGTCTTGCCCTGTAGCTCATCGTTACCCTTAAAGGAACCCGTCTCCCCTACCCTGAATGGGTTTCGTGTTGTAGAAACCGGGCTCTTCTTATTTTGCCCTGTCCATTCGGTCCTGTCCGGAATGGTGTAGGGCAGTTCATCCTGACCCCGCGCAAAGGAGACAGAATGCGCCCCTTCCTCTTCCGTACACTCGGAGCTCTCGTCACAACGGCAGCTCTTTCCGGATGCGGTTATTTTGATTCCCGTAACGCTCACAAGGCTCAGTTCGAGATGGTCGGTATGACCGGATACGATCTTCAGGCCTGTGCTGGTCTTCCAGGAAGCACCAAGAAGCTTAACGATACGACAGAGATCTGGCAGTACGATGGTACGCAGAGCACTCCTACCATTTCTTCTGATTCAGGTCTGATTCCTGCACAGTCCATTATCAGCATTTATCAGTCTGCTTTTGGCGGCGGCGGCACAACTTGCCGTATGGTCCTTCGACTGGACCATGATCGTGTTTCCGAAGTGCATTACACAGGAAATGACGACGAATATATCGGTACTGATGGTATTTGCTCCATCATCACCCGGGGCTGTGCTCGCCAGAGAGAGTCGACGATGCATCGCGTAAATGCAGGTCCATTCGGTCCGGTCTCGGCCTTCCACCCACCGGCAACACCGGCACAGAGCACCTCGGCAACATACTCCGACCAGTCCGGAAAATATGTGCCGAAATTCACCGACGACAAGACACAGTCGGTTATTCAGCCCGCCAAGTAAGAACGAAAAAGCCGGGATTTATCCCGGCTTTTTTTATGGGCAGTTGATCAGATATTTCATTTTACGAACGGCTGGACCCAAGCCATCGAAAACCGCCTGGCTGATCAGGAAATGCCCGATATTCAGCTCAGCCAATCCCGGAAGTTTGGCAACAGGCGTTACGTTGTCATAAGTCAGACCGTGACCGGCATGGAGTTCCAGTCCGCAGTCTGTGACGATTCCGGCAGCATGCTGAAGGCGCTCAAGTTCTCCAGGCTTGTTATGGGCATAAGCGCCTGTGTGAAGCTCCACAACCGCTGCACCAAGCTCCGCCGAAGCTTCGATCTGGCGCTGATCCGGATCGATGAACAGAGAGACCCGAATACCCGCGTCTTTCAGGCGCGCAATCCGCGGGGCCAGCACTTCGCGATGGCCTGCGACGTCCAGACCGCCTTCTGTCGTCACTTCCGTACGCTTTTCCGGAACCAGACAGCATGCGTGGGGCTTCAACAGGCAAGCGATCCGAACCATTTCCTGCGTTGCAGCCATCTCGAAATTCAACGGTGCTGCGAGTGCCTTGAGGCGTGGCATGTCTGCGTCACGGATGTGTCGACGATCTTCCCGAAGATGCGCTGTAATGCCGTCTCCTCCCCATTTAAGGGCAAGCTTCGCGGCTTCTACAGGGTCTGGGTAAGCATCGCCGCGTGCATTTCGCAGAGTGGCAACATGATCGATATTAACACCAAGCCGAATCATCGGTTGTCTCCCTTTTTATGACGGGACATGGAATCTGCCAGTCTGAGTGCTGCGAGAAGGCTGGATGGATCAACCTGACTGTCTGAACGTCCTACCGGCCCCGCAATATCGAAGGCAGTGCCGTGATCTGGAGACGTCCTGATAATCGGCAAGCCAATGGTGACGTTCACGCCCTCAGCCATATCAAGCGTTTTCAGGGGAATAAGGGCCTGATCATGATACATACAGATAGCTGCGTCATAGCCCGGCCTCGCTGTTGCGCTGAACATTGTGTCTGGTGGGAACGGACCCATCACGGTCAGTCCTTGGGACTTCAATATGGCTATAGCTGGGCCGATGATTGTTTTTTCTTCCGTGCCCATCATGCCCTCTTCGCCCGCATGGGGGTTTAGGCCAGCGATAGCCAGGCGGGGCTGAGTGATACCAAAGTCACTCTGTAAAGCTTTGTGCGTGGCGAGGGTGACCGCAACAATCCGCTCGGTGGTCAGGCTTTCGATTGCGTGGCGCAGAG
Source organism: Gluconobacter sp. (assembly GCF_047723935.1). Taxonomy (NCBI): domain Bacteria; kingdom Pseudomonadati; phylum Pseudomonadota; class Alphaproteobacteria; order Acetobacterales; family Acetobacteraceae; genus Gluconobacter; species Gluconobacter sp. The sequence continues at coordinate 8,025 of NZ_JBDOBO010000027.1, read as the reverse complement.
ACACATGGATCGTCACGGGCACAACCCTAAGGTGAGGGGATGCCAGCATCATGACTTCCTGCCCATCGCGGTGGCAGAGCGCCGCCAGAAATTCTGTGTGCCCGGGAAAGGAAAATCCTGCTGAGGCCAGAATATGCTTGGCAATCGGGTTGGTCGTGATGCCTGCTGCCTGCCCGCTCTGAACATATCGTACGGCCTGTTCAATGCTCGCAATGACTGCGGCGGCATTGCGTGAATCCGGCTTCCCAGGGACGACGGGAGCCAAACATTCAACGGGTACTACAGGCAGGGCACCGGAAAACACGCTGTGAGCATCTTCCGGCCCTTCAATCAGCTTGAAGGGTATCGCGTTGTTGAGAAGCGCTGGATCACCAAGCCAGAAGAAAGTTGGCCCCGTTTCTCGCAGGGCCGTCCAGGCCAGGGCGGCCAGCTCCGGCCCTATCCCAGCCGGATCACCGAGGGTCAGGGCAATCGGAGCGTTCATGTCAGCCTGCGTCTGCGAGGGAAGCAATGATACGCGCCCAGGACCTCACACCTTTGTGGAAAGAGTCCAGGCCATATTGCTCATTGGGAGAGTGAATACGGTCATCAGATTGTGCGAAGCCAACCATGAGTGCATCCAGTCCTAGCGCATCCCGTACTTCGCCAGCCACTGGGATGGACCCACCGCAGCCGATCGTAGCGGCGGGGATGCCCCATTCATCAGTTAGAGCTTTCAGTGTGGGAGCAAGAAAGCGACTGTCACGGGAGACTTCAAAGCCTGGTGAGCCGCCATGCGCCGTAAATGTGACCTTGGCGTCTGCTGGCAGGGCAGCATTCACATGCGAGCGGAAGGTTTCGCGGATTTTGTCCGGGTCCTGCCCCGGCACAAGCCGGAAGGACACTTTTGCCATTGCTTTTGCGGGAAGGACTGTCTTGAAGCCCTCGCCTTCGTATCCGCCAGAAATACCGTTAATTTCGCAACTTGGGCGGCACCAGGTCTGCTCAATGGCGGTATAGCCTTTTTCCCCGGCCGCGACGGATAGGCCAGCTTCTTCCAGTAGGGCCGCATCATCTGGAAACAGTGTTTTCCATTGTGCGCGCGTCTCTGGGGACGGGTCCTGAATGCCGTTGTAGAACCCAGGAAGTGTTACACGTCCGTCAGCATCGCGAAGTGAAGCCAGAATCTGACATAACAGGGCAATAGGATTGGCTGCGGCGTTGCCGTAGATGCCTGAATGTAAGTCATGAGAGGCACATTCGATGACGATTTCTTCTGCCATCATGCCTCGAAGTGAGGTCGTAATACCCGGGGTCTGCCGGTCCGCCATTGAGGTGTCGCACACCAAAGCGATGTCGGCCGTCAGCTCGGCAGCATTTTCCTGAAGAAACGGCAGGAGATTGCTGCCCCCGCACTCTTCCTCACCTTCCAGCAGAACACTGACCTGCACCGGGATGGACCCATGAACGGTTTTCCAGGCGCGGCAAGCCTCAAGGAAGGTCATGACCTGACCTTTGTCATCGCTGGCACCGCGCGCCACGATGACCTTGCGTCCAGAGGGTTCTTCCACAAGCCGTGGTTCGAATGGAGGTGCTTTCCAGAGGTTTTCCGGGTCAGTCGGCTGGACGTCATAATGACCGTAAAACAAAACATGCGGCTTGCCTGACTGCGATGCATCATGAGCCACGACCATTGGATGTCCGGGAGCTGCCCAGCGTACTTCGCGTATATCTGCGGCCAGACCCATGCTTGCCATATCAGCCCGAAGCCACTCCGCGGCTTTGCGGCAATCCGCAGCGTGTGATGGCTGCGTAGAGATGCTGGGGATCCGCAGAAGGCTGAAAAGTCGTTCAACAGAAGCATCAAGCGTCGTGTCGATATGTGAGAGGACAGCGTCCAGAGCGGAAGTGTGAGAAGTGGTCGTCATTAGGTCAAAGTTCCGAAAGCGGTAATGAAATTCCGACGCGGGGGGAGAGCGTGACTGAAGCAGGCGTCTCGCCGTAATCGTCCTCATCGGAGAGGGCTGAGGGTGCGGGAGTGTCAGATATTTTACGCGGTTGCAGGCGGATAGGAGCAGGTGCAATTGGTCCTGCAGGTTTGTTTTGCCGGATCATGCGTGGGGGATGGGTCTGAAGCGGCAAAGCATCTTTTCCGCTTGCCAATGCCAGAATGCTGTCGAGCTGCTGGTCGAAACGTGCTGACCTGGGCGCGTCCAAAACAGACTTACGGGCATGGCTGCTGATGTCATTCCAGAGCGTTTCATCCTGATACAGGCGTACGATCGCGTCAGCAAATTTGTCAGGGTCACAGAAACCGCCAGACAGACAGTCTTTTCCATCTTCCCAGTTGAGATGTGCACGCGTTGTTTCTGTCAAAATTGCAGGCAGGCCTGCTGCAGCCGCCTCAAGAATTTCTTTGGCAGAAGCACTCATGACGCGTGAAGAGTCAATCAGAATGCGCCGTGAACGATACAGAGCGTTCATGTTTGTCAGTGAAGGCAGCGGTTCGACGTGCGATGCGCGGGTATAGGGCGTCAGATCGACATTGTCCCCTCGGTGCCCGGCCATCAGAACGGTTGCCTCTGGTGGCAGTCGCCCTTCCAGTTTCTGAATAACGTCGAGCATGAACCAGTTCAGGCCGTCATGCACTGCGTTTCCCGCATCCTGTACGGGTAGAGCAAATAGAATACCTGAGCGTTCATTAAAACCAGGAGCCATTGCAGAGGATGTGATCGGAAACTGCTCTAGTTCCCGTACATTCCCATAACCAAGCTGACGGAGGCTTTCTGCCTCCGTCTTATGGCTGGTCACCAGAGCCTGGCACATCCAGGCATCTGTCAGTTCCTGATCAAGATCATCAAGCAGCTGCTCATGATCATCAACTGCTCCAACCCTCCTTCGAAGATAGGTCTCCTCCGCCTGTGTCCCGTCCAGATCCAGCACAATATTCAGCTCAGGGAGAGTGGCGGCATGTGCGCGTAAAATCGCAGCAGTGCGTCGGAGCGCGCTGCTACCACTTACCCAGATCATATCAAAAGATCCGCTGCGATCGCGCAGGAAATCAGACAGCTCAGAAATATCGCTGTCGTTCATGATTTCGACGTTGGCCGGAAAATCCAGAGCGGTTGTTACGGTATCCGTGACATCTCCATCTATCGGAAAGACCGTAACGTGGTGCCCTTTCTGGCTGAGGGCCAGAACAAGGTCTTGACGTCGCAGATGGGGAGAACCCAGCGAGCGATGTGGAAGTCGGTCGCACAGGAAGAGAACTGTAGGAACACCTGATGCAAAGCGGGCTTTGAACAGGGAGCTTCCCTGCATGGGATGCCGTGACAGCAGAGACGAGAAGCGACGGCGCAGCCAGTCCTGATTGCGTTTCAGGAAGTCTGAAGGAAGTGCGCTGGGCGGTCTGGTGCGATCCAGAATTGAAGGATCGTAGACAATTTTCCCGCCACCTTGACGTAGCGCCAGGCAGAGAGAAAGCAGTCGGGCTTCTGAACCAATGCAGTTCTGGTCAATGCTGCCGCATTCCGCGAGCCTTTCTCGTCTGCAGAGCATCATTCCGACCGAAATGGCATCTACCTGACGGCAGAAGCCAATTGCGGGTTCGTTTGCTTTGACTCCCGTGCCAAAGCGCAACGTTGAGGCATCGCGCCATACGATTGTTCCGGCTTCCAGCACGCGTCCGTCAAGGCCAAGGGACTGGCCACCAACGGCCCAGATGTCCGGAGAGTTAAAAGCCTGCAGTGCGGCTTTAAGAGAGCCCGGAAAAGGCTGCGTCCCTGGTTCCATGAGAAGAACGATGGGTGCACGTGCTGCTTCTACGCCTAGATTGACCTGTTCGCTGCTACTTGCCCGAAAAGACGGACGCAGGACGCGGATACCTTTTACAAACCGCTCGATCTGTGCCGTCTCATCTGTCGATCCTGCATCAACAATAATGACCTCGACCACTCCTGGGCCATTTGCGTGCAGTGCTGCGAGACTGGAGAGCGTGTCTAGGAACTGATTGGCAACCGGGATGATGACACTGACTTCCGGGGGCCGAATGAGGCGGAAATCGAGGGGAGCCCGGACGATGGACGGAATCAGTGTTTCTGCGCGCTTCAGGTCCAGATTCTGGTACTGCTCTGTTGAAGCATCCGGAATATCTTCCGTCACACCGAGGGTGCTCTGTGACTGCACCCACAATGCGAAAATATCCCTGAAATGCCGTTCTCTCAGCTTTCGCTGAACTCCAGGTTTGTGTGCAAATGCCTGTAAATCCACGCCTGTCTGCGGGATGCGCATTTCTCGTGCGCCAAACCGGATGAAATGCTCATACCCATTTCGGAAGCCGCCATCCGCAACGATAGCTGCAACATCCGGATAAAGCTGGGCATAATGTGCTTCGCTGAACCATTGATTCGGATTGTAAGCGACCGGATTTGAATTTGTCAGGTAATGGTGAAGAGCATTGAGAAAGAGACCCTGCTCCACGGCTTTTGCGACTTCTGGATAGGTAGCAAGATACCACTCCGGATCAAAATACCAGGAACTGCGGCATAGGCCAGCCTCCGATGACATCAGGAACTGTCTGAAATCGCCTTTTCCATAATCATATGACAGGCCCCGGCTCAGGCTTGCCATACGGAAAACAGAGGTTTCAAAGAAAGGATGCGCCTGTCTGTGCTCGTGTTCCCCATCGGTCAGGTAATGGTCATATCCGTTGCTGAAACCCTGCGAGATCAGAACTGGCAGGCTTAGATCCGGATTGCGACTGAAGTAATCAGTTTCTGAGAACAGCCAATGCGGTGAGCGGCTGCGAAAACCGCTTTCACAATAATGCAGAAAGCCACAGCTAAAGACGCCATAGCTTATCCCGTCTCGCACGTCTGGATTTTGGCGGAGATACCACTCTTCATCGAAGAAGCGGTTTGGAGAAAGGCCTTTACTGGCCCCCGTCTCAAGCCAATGATTTTCCATAGCCTCATTGCTGAGGTTGAGGGGCAGATTATCATCATTGAGAAGCTTTTCTTCGCGCAGAATGTGGGCGTAGCGTGTCCGATACCATTCCGCATCAAAGCGTCCCCACACGGGAGGACGGCTGCCGGAAAAAGCCGGGGAAGCTAGGATGTAGTCTTTCAAGCTCATGCGGACCGTCTCTTCTGCGCGAAACTCTTACTTCAGGACCTGTCGATATCTCATTTCTGCTGAGTGCGGCGGCTCTGCCAGAGGTCATGGAAGTTGATTGGCTGGATATTGCCGACAGGAAATCCAGCTTCCCGGATCGTATTAAGCAGGATCATTCTTGCAGACGGGAACAGATACCCTGGAGCATTGACCAGTAGCAGAGGTTCGACGTCTGCCTGCGTGACGAGCCCGGAGAGGGCGAACAGACCAGCATATGCGATCTGGAGTTCGTACAGGGTGCGTGAGTTATGAGTAGCTGACTGCGGAGCATCCAGACCCTGTGCACGGATCACGAGGGTGACTTCAAAATTCGGGTGCCCTCCCGGAAGCTGCCGGGCGGTTACGTCTACCGTCATCCCGATATGGGGCTCACCGGAAATATCGCGATAGATGTCAGGCGTATTCTGTACGTCGATGGACAGTGTGCGAAGGTATTGAGAGCCAAGGACGAGTGTAGGGGCAGCAGCCGGGCTTGCAGAAACGCCCGAAGCGCCCTGAAGTGTGTCTGCGTGATCGTGATCGTTCATCCTGACCTTACCTTGTAAGCTATGCACGGTGTCCTGCGTAGTCGTCTGAAAGCGCAGCAACATGTCTGAAACAGTCTTGTGTCATGAGGGCGGCATTTTGGCTACCCGGCAACACTTTCAGCTAATCTCAAATGAACCTCCCCCGGAGCATTCCCAAAGCTGGCAACGGCGCCCATCGTTTGGGTAATTCGGCCCGGCGTATGCGCTCGATGTGATACACAGGCGGCGGTTGCTGTTCACTGATGAGAAATCGCGAGTAAGTCCTGACCTGAGCCGTGCGCCATTGGCAGTCAGCTTCAGCTGTCTTCTGGGACATATGAACATCTGCGATGACTTTGCGCCTTCCCTGCGAAGCAATGACAGCCCAGAGAAGATCAGCTTTCGGAAGTGTCGGTCGGAGGGGGATGACTTCGGACACAGCTCTCCCTTTCAGTGAGGCGCTGAGAATGTTATCGCCTTAAAGGAACGTCAGCATCGGTGCTTGGTTATGTTCCAAACGCAAGCACATCATGAGTGCTGACAGGAAATCAATCCTCCCATGGTGCGCTTTTTGCGCCATGGGCAGCACGAATAGGACATTCCTATGCTGAGACTTCTTTTTATCGTCATCTTTCTGGCCGTACTGATCGTGTTCGCCTTGAGCAACACTGATCTGGAGCCGATCTGGCTGATCTCTTTTGGCTGGCATCTTTCAGTAGGCACGCTCGCGCTGGGCATTGGTGTCGTGGGGCTGATCTTCGGGTTTCTTACCGGTTGGGTGGGCGAATTCCGTCAACGCTCCAGGGCCCGTCGTTCCGAGGCACATGTCCGTACACTGGAAAGCCAGTTGGTGGAGCTTCATCAGCGCCTTGATCGCCTGCAAACGCCTCCCGTTGCGGCTGCCCCCACAACAGTCCCCTCACCTGAAAACCGGATCTGACTTCACCCATGACCAAGCGCACCCGGCTGATTGCCGCTTTTGATACAAACAGCCGAACGCAGGCCGAAGAATGGTCTTCAAGTCTTGGGCATGCTGTTGATGCCATCAAGCTTGGCCTCGAGTTTACGTATGCCTGTGGTCTGGATGCCGTGAAGTCCGTGTCTGCCGGGCATGAGTTGTTTCTGGATCTCAAACTGCATGATATTCCCAATACTGTAGCTTCGGGACTGTCTGCATTGGCGCCATTGCGCCCTGCCCTGACGACAATTCACGCCTGTGGCGGCACCGAGATGATCTCACGGTCCCGCGAAGCCTTGGAGCAGGCTTTTCCGAATGACGAAAAGCGCCCCAAACTGCTAGCCGTAACTGTTCTGACGAGCATGGATGAAGCCGGGCTCAGAGAAACCGGTGTTGAGGCTACGCCACGGGAACAGGTTCTGCGTCTTGGCAAACTGGCCATTCGTGCCGGTGCGGATGGCCTTGTATGTTCGGCACATGAGATTGCTCTCTTGCGAGACGCTTTGGGCGATGATCCGGTTTTGGTTGTTCCCGGCATTCGGCCCGAAGGTAGCGCTTCCAATGACCAGAAGCGCATCATGACGCCTGCGCAGGCGGCGCAAGCCGGGGCAGACTGGATTGTTGTGGGGCGCCCGATCACGCGTTCGCCAAACCCCGCAAAAGCTGCAGCGGCTATTATGGCTGAGCTTGCGAGCGTATGACGAAAGTCAAAATCTGTGGTGTGCGAGATGTAGAGACAATGCGGCTTTGCGCTAGCTTAGCTGTAGATTGGGTTGGGTTTGTCTTTCACCCCGCATCACCACGGTATGTATTGCCGGAGCAAGCGCGTCTGCTGCATGAGAGTGTGTCAGACGTCCTTGCGCCCTCCCGCGTAGGATTGTTCGTCAAAGCCGACGACAGGACAATTGAGCGTACCTTGCAAACAGTGCCGCTCAATGTTTTGCAGATTTACGATTCAGTTGAACGTGCGAAAGAAATCAGAAGTCGATTTGGACTTCCCGTCTGGTTAGCGCGCGGGGTGAAGTCATTCTCTGATCTCCCCATTCAGGCTGATGTTGACGGGTATGTCATTGAAGCCCCCAAGCAGGCTGGAGATGATCGCCCAGGCGGTCTCGGGCGAACATTTGACTGGACCTTGACCCGGAAGTGGAAAGCTCCCGCTTTCTGGATGCTTGCTGGAGGACTAACGCCGTTCAACGTTCAGGAGGCTCTGAACGCCAGTTCGGCGCCCGCTGTGGATGTGTCTTCCGGCGTTGAAAGGCAGGCGGGCGAAAAATCTCACAAATTAATTGAGCAATTTGTCGAAAAAGCCCGCATAAGGGGTTGATCTTCAAACAGACCTTTCGTAAACACCACCTCGCTCGACAGGAGAGATGGCCGAGCGGCTTAAGGCGCACGCTTGGAAAGCGT